>JBOFWE010000169.1:0-67056 GCA_051653465.1 Selenomonadaceae bacterium
GAGCGGGAATAGGGAGGAATAGCAGATGCTAAAACTTGCGATAATTGGGACAGGCGGGATTGTAAAGGAAGCTCTAGCGGCACTGCGCGAGGTCAGTGAGATAAAATGCACCGCCATTTGGGCAAGGGAACACAGCCGCAAACAAGCAGAAGTCCTGGCGGCAGAGCAGGGGATAAAAAATATATATACCGACTATTCTGCCCTGCTGCAGGAGGATGAGGCTGATTTTGTCTATATCGGGCTCGTCAACAGTGCACATTATGAATATGCTAAAGCCGCATTGTTGGCAGGGAAAAACGTCATTGTTGAAAAACCGTTCACTTCGACCCTGGAAGAAGCGCAGGAACTCGTTGAACTGGCGCTAAGCCGACAGCTGTTCCTGTTTGAGGCCATTACCCTGCTGCATTTGCCGAATCTTATCGGCATTCGGCAGGCATTGCCGCAGATCGGCAATGTGCGGATGGTACAATGCAATTTTTCACAGTATTCAAGTCGCTATGATAAATACCGGGAACAGGAAACAGCGCCGGCTTTTAATCCGGAATTGTCGGGGGGCGCCCTGTATGATATCAATATCTATAATCTCCATTTTGTTATAGCATTGTTCGGTCGTCCGCAAAGTGTGACCTACACGGCTAATACTGGCTTTAATGGTATTGACACGTCGGGGGTTGTCGTTATGCGTTATCCGGAATTTGTGGCTGTCTGTATTGGCGCCAAGGATTCGGGGAGTCCGAGTGGATTGCTTATCCAAGGAGAAGACGGGTATATTTCTGTGCCGGGCACACCAAACGCCTTGGAATTTTTTACGTTATATGCCGGGGAAAAGACACTGCCGGAAAATCATAATCAGTACAAGCACCGGATGGTGCATGAGTTTGCGCATTTTGCCAAGCTCTATCAGGAGGAGGATTACGAGTCCTGTAAAAAATATATGCAGCATTCTCTGCTAGTGATGGAGTGTGCAGTCAAGGCTCGCTTGTCCGCAGGGATACGGTTTGCTGCGGATCATAAATAAAAATAAAGGGCGTCAGCTGTGGAGGAAGACATAGCTGGCGCCTTAGTTCATATACCGCCCCAAAGGGCTATTTTTGCATAGCAAAAAGGCGGTTCACCAAAGTGAACCGCCATACGTACGAAGTGGTCGGGATGACAGGATTCGAACCTGCGACCTCATCGTCCCGAACGATGCGCGCTACCAAGCTGTGCTACATCCCGTTGAACACAATAATTATTATACGGCTATTGCTGATAAAATGCAAGCTTTTTTTATAATGAAAATCAATTTATTTGTCGGGCGATCGCCTGTCCGATAATCTGCAGTCCGGCATCGATCTCCTGCAGGCTGATGGTAGCAAAACTTAGGCGCAGCCAGCTGTCGGTAGCTGGACGCGGGAAAAATGGTTCGCCGTCTGTAATCAGGACACCGTCGTCCCGAGCTGCAACAGCTACGGCCCGCGCGGATACTTTTGCCGGAAGCCTAAGCCAAAGAGACAGCCCGCCGCGGGGAATGATAAGCGAAACGGCTGCCGGCAGATGGCGGTGAACCGCTTTTGTTGTGAACTCAAACTGCAGTTTATAGATTTGGCGGATGGCTTTGATATGGCTTTGCCAGATGCCGCGCCGCAGATAAATATCGAAAATACGCTGTGTCAGTCCTGAGGTTGAGATATCTGACAGGTGCTTTACACTGAGCAATCGTGGAGCGAGCTGCAGCGGCATCGTCAAGAAAGCCAGGCGCAGCCCGGGCATGAAGATTTTAGAAAAGCTTTTCAGGTAAATCACGCGGTCATCACGGTCAAGAGCCTTTAATGGTGCCATAGTTTCATCCTCATAGGCTAGCTCGCTGATGTAATCGTCTTCGAGAATAAAAAAATTATAGTAACGGGCCAGTCCCATCAAGCGATGCCGACGCTCAAGACTGTAGGAAATGCCGGTCGGATTTTGGATATTTGGCATCAGATAGACAAGTTTAGGCCGGAAACAGCGGAGTTTTTCCTCCAGAATATCAATATCCATGCCTTGCTCATCGAGCGGAATATCAATGATCTTGGCCCCGCGTGAGCGGAAAGCGGCGATGGCTCCCGGATATGTAGGCGTTTCGGTAAAAACGCAATCTCCGTAATCCAGCAGGGCCCGAGCTACAATATCAATGCCCTGCTGGGCACCGGAAATAATTTGAACGGTGTCGGCGCTCGTGTGAACCCCGTTTGTTTTTAGATAGTGGGCAATCGATTCTCGCAGTGGCAAAAATCCTTGGCTTTCCTGATAACTGAAGGCATATCCCTGATCACGGTCAAGGACCTCAATCATAACCTGTTTGAATTTTTCAATGGAAACAATATCGGGATTTAATGATATGCTGGCCATGTTGATGAGGGAGGTATCAATTTCCGTTGAACGAATTTCGGGGTCGTCAATTTCGATGGCTTCGGATTCTTCCGGTGCGTCGCAGTCAATGATTTTTTGCATCTCCGCCACATAGCTGCCGCTGCCGGCGCGGGAAAAAATATACCCGTTTTTTTCGAGTTCTTTATAGGCGCTGACGACGGTTCCGGTATTGATGGCGAGAAATAGGGCAAATTTTCTTACCGGCGGCAGCAGGTAACCGGGGGTTAGACGGCCGCTGCGTATCATCGCGGCAAGTGCTTCATAAAGCTGTACATAAAGCGCAGGCTTGTGGTCTTTTTTTAATTGTATGGATACAAAATCGATAAAATCATTTGTCACCTTGTAACATTCTCCTTCTTTTGCTACAATAATCAAAATTCACAACCGGATACAATTATTTGTTCCGGTACAATTTTGATTTTAGCAGATACAATTCAGATTGACAAGGAGAGGAATTTAAAATGGAACAGCGATATGAACTAAACAAAAATCTGGCGCAGATGCTCAAAGGCGGCGTCATCATGGATGTAACGAATGCCGAGCAGGCCCAAATAGCTGAGGCTGCCGGAGCGGTGGCGGTAATGGCGCTGGAACGTGTGCCGGCGGATATCCGGCGTGAAGGTGGTGTTGCCAGGATGTCTGATCCGCAAATGATCCGCGATATTCAGGCGGTGGTCTCGATTCCGGTTATGGCCAAGGCCCGCATCGGACATTTTGTCGAAGCACAAATTCTTGAGGCGATTGGCATTGATTATATCGATGAATCAGAGGTGCTGACGCCGGCGGATGATGAAAACCATATCGATAAAAAAGCGTTTAAAATTCCTTTTGTCTGCGGGGCCAGAAATCTGGGGGAGGCATTACGTCGCATTGGCGAAGGGGCTTCGATGATCCGCACCAAGGGTGAGGCTGGGACCGGCAATGTAGTGGAGGCTGTGCGTCATATGAGAACCATGACCAATGATATCCGCCGAGTACAGGCTGCTTCGGCGATGGAACTGATGAGCATCGCCAAAGAATTTGGGGCTCCGATCGACCTGCTTACATATGTTCATGAATATGGCAAGCTGCCGGTTGTAAATTTTGCCGCGGGAGGAATTGCCACACCGGCAGATGCAGCACTAATGATGCAGCTGGGAGTGGATGGCGTTTTTGTCGGTTCTGGCATTTTTAAATCTGGCGATCCGGCAAAGCGGGCCCGGGCGATTGTTGAAGCTGTGACCTTTTTTGAGGATCCAGAAAAACTGGCGGCGATTTCCGCGAATCTTGGCGAAGCGATGGTTGGCATCGAAATAGATACGTTGCCACCTGAGCAGCTGCTGGCCAGTCGGGGCTGGTGAGGCAGATGAAGCGAATTGGGGTGCTGGCCCTGCAGGGCGGCGTGCAGGAACATTTGACAGCCCTTGATAAGGTAGCGAATATTGAGCCCCGGCCAGTAAAGACGATGGCAGAAATTGAAGCGGTTGATGGTCTGATTTTGCCGGGGGGAGAATCGACTGCGATCGGCAAGCTGCTGCAGTACTTTTCCCTGTTGGAGCCATTAGGCCAGCGGATACGGCAGGGCCTGCCGGTATGGGGAACATGTGCCGGCATGATTTTGCTGGCGAAGGAAATTTCTGGGCAGCAGTCTTCATATTTTTCGGCGATGGATATCTGCGTGCATCGCAATGCCTATGGCAGCCAGCGCGACAGTTTTCGCTGTGAGGCCTTGCTGCCGGCTGTTTCATCACAGCCGTTGCCGCTGGTCTTTATCCGGGCTCCTTATATTGAACTGGCCGGACCGGAAGTGGAAATACTGGCTGTAGTTGACGGGCATATTGTTGCAGCCCGGGAAAAAAATATGCTGGCGACGTCGTTTCATCCCGAACTTGTCCAGGATATAAGGTTTCATCGTTACTTTGTGGATGTAATTGTGGCAGGAAAATACTAGTAAAAGGCAATAGAAAAGGCGGAGTTTTCATTTAATGAGAACTCCGCCTTTTCTATTGGCAAAAATAAAATTTTATGTGTGCTGGATTAAGTAATCAATGATGACTCTTGACAATACGTAGAGGGGAAACCGCGAGGCAGCATCGACGGTAGTAATCGAGGTATGCTTGTGTTTATACCCCCAAAGAGGGATGTCAGCTAAATTTAGCAGCGGTGAATTTTCTACACAGGTACAGGTGATCAGTTTGGCGCCGACGGATTTTGCATTTTCGGCAGATATCACCAGCTCCTCCGTTATCCCGGAGAGGGAGAAGATGATCATCAATTCATCACGCTTAATCCCGGCGGATACTTTCTTCATAATGGCAGCATCGGAAATCTGAAAGATGTTGTAGCCGAGGAGCTGGAGTTTTAGCGAAAATTCCTGGGCGACGAGAATTGTCAGACCGCGGGATAAAATATAAATCCTCGGTGCTTGCTTGATCAATTCCACCGATTTTAATATCTGGTCAATGGAGATGTTTTCGATTGTTGTCGTCACTTCCATTACGGATTTTTTCAAAATTTCATTGACTTGAATTGAGTTCTTGGCCAAAGAGTTCTTTTGTGACAATAAGTATCTCAGTTCAGCAAAGCCGTCGATACCGCATTTTTTGATTGTACGGGAAACGGTAGCCGGAGAGGAATATGTCTGCTCCGCCAGCATGCTGATCGACATGGTGGCGATTTTTTCAGGGTTGGCATTGATAAAGGCGATGACTGCTTTTTCGGTTGCGGTCAGGCTGTGATAGTTATCGTGGTCTATTTTGATAAGCATGCGTTAAAAGCTGACTCCTTTCAATATATATTCAAAGCATTCATATTATTTTAGAAATAAAAGTCGGCTTTGTCAATCAAAACTGGGGCACCAGTGAAAATCCTTCCGAAAACTGAAAACAAAAGGCTGGGAGGAAGCTTTATAATAGCAATTGTCAATAGATGATCATTTATGAACAAACAAAGTAAAAAGACTGGGGATTTTGTTATGCGAATAGTACTTGCAGCTGATGAAAAACATGCACCTGCCAAAGAACAGGTAAAAAAATTCCTGACAGAGCAGCATTGTCAGGTTGTTGATGTATCGGCCACGGATATTTTTACGGCGACGATACAGGTAGTGGAAAAGATAAAAGAAGACCAAACGGCAAAAGGGATTGTCATCGATGGCTATGGGGTCGCACCCTTTATGATTGCCAATAAGCAGCATGGCATTATCTGTGCGGCTGTATATGATGATTATACAGCGAAGATGACCCGGCGTCATAATGCGACGCAGATCATAGCTATGGGGGCAGCAATTTTAGCTCCGGAGGCGTTGTGCTCGCTGGCAATGGATTTTATTGAATCAGAGTATGACGGTGGCCGTCATCAGGTGAGAATTGACATGCTCAATAAGATGTTATGAAGCAGGAGGGATAAAATGAAAATAGCAGTGGGCTGTGATCATATTGTTACAGAAATAAAAAATGAAGTTGTAAAATATTTAAAAAATGCCGGGCATGAGGTCTTGGACTGCGGCACATATGATAAGGTCAGAACGCATTACCCTATTTTTGGCCGTAAGGTCGGGGTCGCGGTAGCCAGCGGGCAAGCTGATTATGGGATCTGCATCTGTGGAACTGGTGTCGGCATCAATGTGGCGGCCGAAAAGATAAAAAATGTTCGGTGTGCGCTGGTCAGGGATGTTGCCACTGCTGTCTATGCCCGCCGCGAATTAAATGCCAATGTAATCGGTATGGGAGGTCGTGTCGTGGGGCAGGGGACGATCGAATACATTCTTGATGCTTTTTTTGCTACAGCCTATGAACCGTCAGGGAAAAATGAGAAACTGATTGGCCAGATTGACGGGTTGGTCACTGAAAGTGACACCATAAAAAACGATGCGGTTTTTGCTGAGTTTGAAGAAAAATGGCAAGCGGGGTATTATCACGATTAATGGTTTAGCCGGTATACAAAGACAGATGAGAGGGTTAATATGATTACCGTTATTACAATGAATCCGTCGGTAGATCGTTCCTATGAAGTGGACAATTTTCAATTGGAAAAGGTCCAGCGGGCCAACAGCATGATTGCTACAGCAGGGGGAAAAGGACTCAATGTAGCCAGGGTTATCAAGAGTCTGGGGGGGCATGCCCGCTGTATGGGGTTTCTCGGCGGCCATACAGGGGATTTCATCCGGCAGGAAGTATTGGCGCACGGGTTGGCGGCGCATTTCACCACGATTGCTGGGACAAGCCGTACTTGCCTTAACATTTGCAACCAAGATGGTTGTTCAACTGAGATTATTGAGCCTGGGCCGGTTATTGAACCGCGTGAAGTTGAGGTCTTTAAAGGTGGACTGGAAGCCGTGCTGGCGGATACAAAGATTCTTGTGGCTGCAGGCAGTTTACCGCCTGGAGTGCCGAACGAATGTTACGCAGAAATTGCCGCTATCTGCAAGCGGCGCAGCATAAAATTTATTCTCGATTCCTCAGGCGAAGCCCTGCGGGCGGGCCTTGTACAGCAGCCGTTTTTGATAAAGCCGAATGAGACGGAGCTGGCTGCCTTAAGCGGTATGCGGGTGGAAACTGAAGCCGAGGCCTTTGCGGCATCATCGAGGGTGCTGGAAATGGGAGCGGAAAATGTTTGCGTTTCACTGGGAAAAAAAGGTATGATGCTAAATGGAAGCATGGGAAGGCTTGTGGTGCATATACCGACAGTCAAGGTACAAAATACCGTAGGCTGCGGCGATTCCCTGGTTGGTGGGTTGGCGTATGCACTTGATCAGGGCTGGAATGTTTTTAAAATGCTGAAATTTGCCAATGCCTGCGGCATCTCAAATGCCCTGCACGCGGGGGTGGGAATCATCGACCCGTCTCAGGTGGAATTTTTTAGTGGACAGGTAACAGTCCTTCCCTATGCGGACATAAATTAACGGATATGAGGATGTGTTGATTGTGGCAATGAATAAGGAAGAAACCATGTTGCTGGGATTTGAAATTGTGGCTTATGCCGGGGATGCACGCTCTAAGCTGCTGCTTGCCCTTAAGGCGATGAAAAAAGGTGATTTTAGCAAAGCTGAAACGCTGATGCAGGAGGCTGATGAATGCCTTGGTGATGCCCATAATTCTCAAACGCGCATGCTCCAGGATGAGGCGGCCGGGGATGGTGCTGATATAGGTTTTATTATGGTACATGCGCAGGATCACCTGATGACGGCACTGCTGCTTAAGGATCTGATGCAGAGTTTTATGGAATTATACAGGCGGACAGATAAATGACGTATAACAAATTTGAATATTTGAGGTGAAACTTGATGAACAAGGGGATTATGGATAGCCTTGTGGGAAAGATTGAAAAATGTAAACCTTTTTTTGAGAAGGTATCGAACAATTCGTATTTGCGTGCCATCCGTGATGGTTTTATCAGTTTGATTCCGGTTATTTTGTTTTCCAGTCTGTTTTTGCTTGTTGCGTTTGTGCCGAATATTTTTGGCTTTTTCTGGTCGGATCATGTGACCGGGGTGCTGATGAAGGCGTATAGCTTTTCTATGGGGATATTTGCGATCTTGATGTCGGCAACAGTGGCTAAGAGTTTAGCCGACAATTTTAATAATAAACTGAAGGGCAATGTAAAGAAAATAAATCCGGTATCCGTTATGGCTGCAGCCATCATTGCGTTTTTTTTGCTCAGTGCCGAAGAAACGAGCGGCGGGATAGCGATGACCTACTTTGGTTCCAAGGGCTTGATAACCTCTTTTATCGTCGCTTTTGTTGTCGCTAATATTTATCGGTATTGTGTATGCAATAATATTACGATTTCCATGCCCAAGGAGGTTCCCGGCAACATTGCCCAGACCTTTGCCGACCTGATTCCGCTCGCTAGTACCATCGTTGTTTTCTGGCTGCTTGATTTTGCTTTTCGCAGCCTGATGGGTATGGGCTTTAGCGCCTGGATACTTGAAGTGTTTAAGCCTTTGTTTCAGGCGGCTGATGGTTATGCCGGTCTTTCCGTGATTTTTGGGGCGATGGCATTTTTCTGGTTCATTGGAATTCACGGACCGTCTATTGTTGAGCCGGCAGTGTCGGCTGTATACATTGCCAATGTTGAGGCGAATTTTTTGCTGTTTCAGTCCGGTGAGCATGCGGTGAATGTATTATCCCAGGGATCGCAGTATTTTGTGGCAACACTGGGGGGGACCGGAGCTACCCTGGTACCGATGCTGATGTGTTTTTTTATGGCAAGATCCAAGCAGCTCAAAGCAATTGGCAAGGCATCCTCGATTCCGGTTGCCTTTGGCATCAATGAGCCGTTGCTCTTTGGGATGCCGCTGGTACTCAATCCGGTGTTTTTCCTGCCATTTATTTTAGCACCGGTGGCCAATGTTTGCCTGTTGCGATTTTTTATCCAGGATTTAGGAATGAATGGTTTTATTTACAACCTTCCCTGGACAACTCCAGGCCCAGTGGGTCTTGTTTTGGGAACAGGCTTTGCTCCGCTGGCCTTTTTCCTGGCAGCATTACTTCTTTTGGTAGATTTGGTAATTTACTATCCGTTCTTTAAAAGTTATGATAATCTGCTGCTGGAAAAAGAGGGGACGCAAACTCTGACAGAGCAGGAAGCGGCAGAAGCTCCTGCATTGGATGTGCCTGTAATTCATGCAAGTCTAGAACAAAAACTTGCCGTACTTGTATTATGCGCCAATGGTGCTACCAGTGGAATGCTTGCCAATGCGATCACCAAGGGGGCTGATCAGAAGCAGCTGGATCTGACGGCGACCGCAATGGCGTATGGTCAGCACAAAAATGTCATTGGGGATTTTGACCTGATTATTCTGGCGCCGCAGATGAGTTCGATGCTGGAAGAGCTTGAAGCCGATACGGCAGCTTATCAGGTAAAGGCGGCCTCGACAAGTGGTGCTGTCTATGTGAAGCTGACCAGAGATCCTTTGGCCGCTGTAAATTTCGCGTTATCCAAAATAAAGGCTGAGGATGAAGCTGTGGTACTGGCATAATGCCAGCAGTTTGTTAAGAGGGGTGTTTTTATGTCAGATAAATTTCCGGAAGATTTTATTTTTGGCGCCGCGACGGCAGCATTTCAGGCTGAGGGGGCGGCCGATGCTGATGGCCGGGGTCCTTGCTACTGGGATGAATATTTAAAGCGTCCGGAAAGCCATTTTGATGGTGATACGGCGAGTGATTTTTATCATAAATACAAAGAAGATATAGCTGCCTGTCGTTGCTTTGGCATCAATGGCATCCGCATTTCTCTGGCCTGGACCAGAATCATGCCGGAGGGACAAGGGAAAATAAATGAAAGCGGGCTGGCCTTTTATGAAAAATTAATCGATGAATGCCTAGCGAATGGTGTGGAGCCCTTTGTCACGTTGCACCATTTTGATACGCCGCTGCCCCTCTTTAAGCGCGGGGACTGGCTAAACCGGCAAAACATTGATGCCTTTGCTGCTTTTGCCCGCGTTTGTTTTGAACGATTTGGGAAAAAAGTTAAAAAATGGATTACCATTAACGAACCTTACTCCCTTGCGGCGGGGCAGTATATCATTGGACATTTTCCGCCCAACATAAAATATGATGTACCAAAAGCAGTGCAGGCCATGCATAATATGATGGTTGCCCACAGCAAGGTTGTGAATCTTTACAAGCAGCTCAATTTGCCGGGGGAAATCGGTATTGTGCATATACTCGAAGGCAAATATGCCTTTACTGATAATCCGGCAGATAAAAAAGCGGCAGAGCTTGATGATATGCTGAGCAACACCTTTATGCTCGATGCCTGCCTGGCTGGCGGCTACCGCCCCCAGACGATGGCGGCTGTCAAATCTGTTCTGGCGGAATATGATGCCCAGCTGTTGCTCGAGCCGGAAGACATGACGGAGATCTTAGCCGCGGCCCGGCAGCTGGACTTTTTGGGGGTCAACTATTATACCAGTCATTTCGTTGAACATCATGACGGCGATAGCGGGATTGTTCACAATGGCACGGGAAAAAAAGGATCGAGTGTATTTTGCCTCAAGCATATCGGCAAGCGGGTTAAAAATTCGGCGATTCCGGCAACCGACTGGGACTGGGCAATATACCCGGCTGGACTTTATGAGATGCTGCTGCGACTGAAAACAGAGTACGCAGATTGTCCTTCGCTCTATATAACCGAAAATGGGCTCGGGGCCAAAGAAGAGCTTAGCGCCGGTACTGTGGCGGATGATGCCAGGATAGACTATATATACCAACATCTGCAGGCTGTTTTGCGGGCAATAGCCGCTGGCGTGAAAGTAAAAGGATATTTTTTGTGGTCACTGATGGATGTGCTTTCCTGGACGAATGGGTACAATAAGCGCTATGGGCTCTTTTATGTTGATTTTTCAACGCAGCAGCGTTATCCCAAAAAGAGTGCCTATTGGTTTAAAGCGATTGCTGATAGAAAATGTCTAATGAAAACAAATACGAATATTTAGGAGGATCTGTATGCTTTTATCGACGAGACAGATGCTGCAAGCGGCCCAGGTTGGGAAATATGCCGTGCCAGCATTTAATATTCATAATATGGAAACCTTGCAGGTCGTGGCTGAAACGGCAGCGGCAATGCGTTCTCCGGTGATTATTGCCGGAACGCCGTCAACAATAGAGGAATATGCCGGGCCAGAATATATTGAGGCGATGGCACAAGTCGCTTCGCGGCATTATGACATACCGATTGCCATCCATCTCGATCATTTTGAAGACCCGGAGGCCATAAAAAAAGATATTTCCTTGGGGTTTAAATCCTGCATGATTGATGCCTCGAAGCATCCTTTTGACGAAAATATAAAGATTGTAAAAGACGTTGTTGATTATGCACATCGCTATGATGCTGTCGTAGAAGCGGAACTGGGTATGCTTGGCGGACAAGAGGATGATCTTCAGGTGGATGATAAGGATGCAATCTATACAAATCCAGCGGATGCTGTCGCTTTTGTCGAACGTACGGGGATCGATTCACTGGCAATAGCGATTGGGACGGCACATGGGCTGTATAAGGGAAAGCCGAAGCTTGATTTTGAACGGTTGTGCGAGATTCGCGCCCGGGTGGATGTTCCCTTGGTGCTGCATGGGGCCTCCGATGTTCCAGACGAGGACGTGCAAAAAGCCATATCGCTCGGGATCTGCAAGGTGAATATTGCGACGGATTTGAAAATCCCATTTTCTGGTGCGCTTAAGGAATTTTTCCGTGATCATCCGGAAGCCAGTGATCCGCGCAAATATATGACGCCGGGGAAACAGGCTATGCGTGAAGTGGTGCGGCATAAAATTTCTGTTTGTGGCAGTCAAAATCGCTGCTAAACGGAATGTTATTTGTAGCAACAAGGTAATGTAGTGAATATTTGTAATAGTTGGATTTCGTAATGCGGTGAAAATAATTTCAATAAAATATTTGACAAAATGATTTACTGGTGTTAAACTATAGAAATATCATCAATTGCTTGGTCCAGTGATGCGGTTCTAAGCAAGGGTGACAGGATGTTAGCTGATCAGTGTTTATGGCAAAAGATGTTTGGCGATGCGGCCAGATGTCTTTTGCATTTTTGTTTAAAGAGGAGGTTTTATGATGAGAAAGAAAACATATATTTGGATTTCAGCTGTTTTATGTATGCTGAGTTTTTTTGCGGCTTATCAGTCGGATCATCACAGAGCCGAATCAGTTCAGGCAAAGTATAGCAGCACTGGTTCGGCCGATGGGTTGATAAATAATAGTCTATTGGTAGCACAAAAATAGAATCGATGATCTGCAGCTGAGCGCTGCAGCAGCAATAATTTTATATCCCGATGATTTTATATTAGTAAATTTAATATAAGTGAAGGTGTATTAATGAAGGAAAATGATTGTAGAAGAATCTGATCAGCTGACAAAAAACAGGCCCGCCATATGGCGGGCCTGTTTTTTGTCCTTTATCAACGGCTGGGAAAAATCTTACCGAACATATGGTTAAGCTTTTCCAGGGCAGCTGTAAAATCACGGCTTTCATTTTCGGATAACACGGAAACAATTTTTTCAAAGTGCTGGACGTGCTGGGTTTTATGGAAAGCTAAAAGTTCACTGCCTTTTTCCGTAAGTGAAATATTGGAACAACGACGATCCTCAGCGTAAACCTGTTTGGAAACATAACCGCTGCTGAGAAGTTTATTTATAATGGGCGTCATTTGCTGTTTGGCAATATTGAGTTGCTGACTGAGCTCGGATATTGTCAATGCCGGATTTTCAAATAAGGCGACTAAGGTGACGAAGTGGTTGACTGGCAGCGGCAGGCTTGTTTGGCGAAAGAAATTGCGGTTGAAGCGAAAGAGAAATTCTATAAAGTCTTCAGACAATTGCTTATAATTAGATTGTTCCATAAAACGAATAATACTCCTTTCATCCACGCAGTGCGGGATAAAACCTTTATACAGTTGGTTAAACCTTGACTTTTATATAAATATATAATACTATAATACACGCTAATAGTAAATAGTTATTTACTATTGCCGCCGATTCCTTTATACTAGGATAAGAAAAGAAGTTAAAATTAATGTGAAGATCCATTTTATTGGAATGTATCTTTGCAGGTTTTAATAAGGGAGGTAGTGTTTATTTTGTTTTCAACAAAAAAAATGAAGGCCTATGGTTTAGTATTGGCCTTGGGCGCGGCACTAGCTGCTGTCGCTGGTTGCGGACAGCAACAGGCCGGCAAACCTGGCGGAGCTACGCAGGTTAAGGCGATGAAGGTAATGCAGCAGGATACTCCGCTTAGCTATGAGTATGCCGGACAGGTAAAAGGCAAGAATGAAGTAAAGGTACAGCCACGTGTTTCGGGAACGATTGTTGAGAAATATGTGACCGGCGGGCAGGCGGTCCATGCTGGCCAGCCGCTGTACAAGATTGACTCGCGGCAGTATGAAAGTGCGTTGTTATCGGCGCAGGCATCGTTGGCGCAGTCGGAAGCGACACTTAACAATTCGCAGATTGATCTGCAGCGTTTCCGTGAGCTGCAGGCATCGGAAGCGATTTCTGAGCAGACCGTTACAACGCAGGAATCAAACGTGCAGCAGTATGGCGCAGCTGCTGATTCCAATCGGGCGCTTGTAAAAAAAGCGCAGGAAAATCTCGATGATACGATTGTTTATGCACCGATGGATGGACGTCTTGACGTCAATGATGTGGCTGTTGGTACGTATGCTTCGGCCGGGCAGACAACCCTTGTTACCATCGGTTCGGTTAATCCGGTATTTGTCCAGTTCAGTGTCAGTGAAAATGAATATCTTAAATTTATGGAGTTGTTTAAGGCCAACCATATGAATGGCCAAAACGACAAGGTTACAATCACTTTGAGCAATGGTACTGCCTATCCGATTGCTGGCAAAGTGGTGCAGACAGACCGTTCGCTCGGCGATAATACAGGAACGCTTACGGTTAAAGCTCTATTTGACAATCCCGATAATGTACTCCTTCCTGGGATGTTTGCCAGAGTGAAGGTCAGTGGAGAAATTATGCCAAATGCCATCCTCGTGCCGCAAAGAGCGGTACAGCAGCTGCTTGACAAATCCTTTGTCATTGTAGTGGATGAGAACAACAAGTCTGAGTCACGAGCAGTGAAACTTGGGGAAAAGGTTGGAAGCTTCTGGATTATCAAGGAGGGCATATCAGCCAATGACACTGTAGTGGTTGAAGGGCTGACGAAGCTTCAGGCTGGTGTAGATCTCGATGTGACAATGGTAACTCCGGAAGATTTAAGTCTGTCGATGAATTCGTAGGAGGTGCCAAATTTTGTCAAAATTTTTTATTAATCGACCGATATTTGCGATTGTAATATCACTGATTATGGTGATTATGGGGCTGATTTCGTTGGTAAATCTGCCGATTGCCCAATATCCGCAAATATCGCCGCCGACAATCAGTGTCTCGACCTCCTATACCGGAGCTAATGCCAGCGTCGTCAATCAGACGGTAGCGCAGGTTATTGAGCAGAAGGTCAATGGTACGGCGGGCATGGATTATATGAGCTCGAATGTAGATGATACCGGGCGCTACAGCCTGCAGGTTGTATTCAAGCTCGGGACTGATGGGGACATGGACTCGGTAAAGGTGCAGAACAATGTTGCGACAGCGAATGCCAGTTTGCCGACGGATGTCCAAAACGTAGGTGTCACGACGAAAAAGGCATCCTCGGATATGGCGCTGATGATTGCCCTGTATTCGCCGAATAATACCTATGATGATGTGTTTATGAAAAATTATGCCGATATCTATTTGTTTGATAAGATCAAGCGCGTATCAGGTGTCGGTGATATCATGGTCTTTGGTGCAGATTATTCGATGCGTGTCTGGCTCAACCCAGACAAGCTGGCTGAGCTTGGATTGACCGTGGCGGATGTGTCGTCAGCGATTCAGGAACAGAATATTCAGGCGCCGGCAGGAACGATCGGGCAGATGCCGGCACCGAAGAATCAGGAGCATCAGTATACTGGTAAAGTGCAGGGCCGTCTTGTCACGCCCGCTGATTTTGAAAATGTCATTATTAAGTCAGCGGCGAACGGTTCCTTTGTGCGTTTGAAGGATGTTGCCCGCGTGGAAACAGGCGGAAAAACGAATAATATTGTCACAAAGTCAAATGGTGCCCGGGCTATTGGCTTTGGGGTCCAGTTGACAAATGATGCGAATGCCATGGAAACTGTGGCGGCTGTGCAAAAGATCATGAAAGAATCCGCAGTGGATTTCCCGCCAGACCTTGAATACAAGGAAATTGTCGATAATACGGACTATATCAGTGAATCAATCAAGGAAGTTTTATCGACCTTTATTGAAGCGTTATTGCTGGTTATGCTGATCGTGTACCTGTTCTTGCAGAATTGGAGGGCAACGCTCATTCCAATGCTGGCAGTACCGGTATCGCTGATTGCAACATTTGCAGCATTTATTGTCTTGGGCTTTTCGATCAACACGCTGACATTGTTTGCGATGGTACTGGCGATCGGACTTGTTGTCGATGATGCGATTGTTGTAATTGAAAATGTTGAGCATCATATGAGCAGTGAAGGCCTTGACCCGAAAGAGGCTACGAAACGGGCGATGGATGAAGTGTCAGGACCGGTTGTGGCGATTGCCTGCGTTTTGGCAGCGGTATTCATTCCGGTTGCTTTCCTCGGGGGCATGATGGGCGTACTCTATAAACAGTTTGCCTTGACGATTGCCATTTCAATGGGCCTGTCGGCGTTTGTCGCGTTAACCCTGACGCCGGCGCTGTGCGGCGTGATGTTAAAACCGAATGATTTGTCTGCCAGTAAGGGTGCCTTAGCAAGATTTTTTGCAGCCTTCAATGTTTGGTTTGACAAAACGAATAACGGTTATATGAAAATTGTTGCGAAACTGATTGGCAAGGCGAAGTACTGCCTGATTTTCCTCTTGCTTGTCGTTGGACTTACGGCACTGCTTTATAAAATGGTGCCATCAACATTTGTGCCGGATGAAGATCAGGGATACTTTATCTCATCCATTACCCTGCCAGAAGGTACGTCCTTAAACCGGACGCAGGAAACAATGGACAAGTTTGCCGGCATTGTTGAAAAAAATCCAGGGGTCAAAACCGTAATGGCTATTACGGGCTATGATATTCTTTCCGGCGGGGCCAAGTCAAACAGCGGCGTAATGTTTGTCTGCCTTGAGCCGTGGAGCAAGCGTGAAGATCCAGCGCTTAAGATCAATGCTCAGGTTGGGCGGGTCTTTGGCCAGGCGGCAGCAGTGCCGGAAGCCTCGGTAATAGCCTTCAATGCTCCGGCATTGCCGGGACTGGGTATGGTTGGCGGCTTCACGATGCAGCTACAGGATATGTCCGGACACACGGATGAAGAACTCAACGAAATCACCAAGCAGATTGTTGCGGCAGCAAATCAGCGACCGGAACTGCTCGGCGTGTATTCGACCTACAAGATCAACTCGCCGGATTACGAATTTGAAGTTGATCGCGAGAAGGTAAAAAATCTTGGCGTAAAACTTTCCGATGTATTTACTGCACTGCAGGTAAACTTTGGGGGATCGCAGGTCAATGATTTCAATCAATTCGGCCGTACCTATAAGGTTATGCTGCAGTCGGATATTGGGTATCGCAATGAGGCCGATGCGCTGCGCTTTGTCTTTGTGAAGAGCTCAAGCGGCACCATGATTCCGCTTGATACATTGCTTAAACCGAAACTTGGAACAGCACCGTCAATTATTTCCCGCTTTAATGGCGCCCGCAGTATTACCATTCAGGGCAATGCCGGAACGGGTTACAGCTCTGGTCAGGCCATTGCTGCCATGGAAGATGTTGTCCGTCAGACGGCTCCGACTGGTTTCAATATTGAATGGTCAGGACAGAGCCGTGAAGAGAAGACAGCCAGCAATTCAACTATGCAGGTATTGGCATTAGCGCTGATTTTTGTATTCCTTTGCCTGGCAGCGCTTTATGAAAGCTGGAGTGTCCCTTATGCCGTACTGTTGACGGTACCGACTGGTATTTTTGGGGCGTTGCTGTTTGAATATGCAATGAGCCTGCAAAATAGCATTTATGTTCAAATCGGGGTTATTATGATTATCGGTTTGGCAGCAAAAAATGCGATCTTGATTGTGGAGTTTGCTAAGATCCGTGTCGATAAGGGCATGGAACCGGTAAAGGCAGCAATCCAGGCAGCCGGACTTCGCCTGCGGCCGATCATCATGACATCCTTGGCATTCATTATTGGCTGCCTGCCTTTGGCGATTGCCACAGGTGCTGGTGCTGCCGCGCGTAATGCGATGGGGGTTGCGGTTGTCGGCGGGATGATTTTTGCCACCGCATTGGGGATATTCCTTATCCCGGTAATGTTTATTGTTGTCGAGACGCTTACCGCTAAGTTTGGTCATATCAAACAAAAGCGCAAAGCGGATCCTAAGGATTATATGTAAGTATTCGCTGGCAATGGATGTAAGTGAAAATAAAAGCAGGCAGCTGCATTTTTGTAGCTGCCTGCTTTTAAAATTTCAATAGATTTTCATAATCGTCTGGTATAAAATAAGAGATGAAGTTAAAAATAAGGGAGGTTCTTTCATGAAATATTTGATGCAGTTTCGCCTTTTTCTTGCTGTTTGCCTGGCGGCAGTTGCAGCTTTTGCAGTTAATACGCCGGTATCGCAGGCCGCTGCTGCCTATGGCTATACTTATACAAGCCAGCAGTATGGCTATACAATTCAGTGCCCGTCAAAACCGCTGGGAGTAATTCCACTCAGTGTACTTTCCCCCAGTGAACAAGGTGAGGTTCTGGTCTTTGCCAACGATGGCTATGATATTAAGAAAGCCTGGATTGTTATGCAGAATGCTTTTGATGAAAAGGATTTGACAAATCTGGATACAATTTCTGAAGCGGATGCTAAAGTCCTGTTTGCCAAGGTTATGGCCAGTGGCTATGAGTATTTGAGTTTGGTTCAGATCGATGGGCATAATGCACTTTATGGAATGACATCAAAGGTAAAATACATTGATGCCGATAACGATGGCAAACCAGAAACGAAGGTTGAAGCAGAAAATCAACAGCTGAAGACATTTATTCGTGGGAAAAATCAGCGATACGCTGTCATTTTACTGGATAATCCGGAATTGCTTAAGCAGGATATTAAGGAATATCAAGCAGGCGTATTAACTTTTCGGGAAATTGACAAAAAAGAAACTAAAAAGAAATAAAAGTGAAATATCCCCGGCTGTTTGTGCCGGGGATATTTTTAATCATTTTCGTTGTATGACAAAAGAAAATAGGGGCTTTTAGGGTTGCAATCTTGATTTTTTTTTTGAGACGATGTATTATATAACTTAGATTAGCACTCAATGGCGTGGAGTGCTAACAAACAACAGAGATGATGAGGAGAAAAAAATTATGGCAAAAGAAATGCATGAGTTTCAAGCAGAGACAAAACAACTTCTGGATCTTATGGTCCATTCCATTTATACGAATCGTGAAATATTTTTACGCGAACTGATATCGAATGCCTCGGATGCAATTGATAAAGCCCATTTTGAGTCCTTAACAAACCGTGAGCTTCTTGAAGGCAATGAAACCTTTGAAATTTATCTCGCACCGGATGCGGATTCTCACACACTGACGATTGCGGATAACGGGATCGGCATGAATCGTGAAGAGTTGATTGAAAATATCGGTACAATTGCTAAATCGGGAACGAAGGCTTTTATGGAAAAACTCAAAGAAGCCAAAGAATCAGGTGTCTCCGATAAGGAAATGATCGGTCAGTTCGGGGTGGGGTTCTATTCAGCGTTTATGATTGCGGAAAAGGTTACGATTTTGACGCGCAAGGCGGGTGAAACACAAGGCTATAAATGGGAATCCGCGGCAGATGGTTCGTATACAATCGATGTATGCGAGAAAGATGCTCGTGGTACGACGATCATTCTGCAGCTTAAACCCGAATTTTATGGCGAGAAAGCGGAAGAAGATTTTACCAGCAGCTATCATCTGGAAAATCTCGTTAAAAAGTACTCCGATTATGTGCGTTATCCGATCAAGATGAATTTTGTCATCGAGGAAGCACCTAAAGATGAGGACGGAAAAGTCATTGAAGGGGCGGAAAAAATAAAACGCGATGAAATCCGCACGCTCAATTCTATGCAGCCGCTTTGGACAAAGAATAAACAGGATATCAAGCCAGAAGAATACAATGAGTTCTTCAAGAATCTTTTCCACGAATGGGAAGATCCGATGGATGTTCTCCACACAAAAGCGGAAGGAACCGTTGAATATACATCCCTGCTCTTTATTCCGGCCAAAGCACCGTTTAACCTTTACCATACGGATTATGAACCGGGCCTGCAGCTTTATTCCCGTCATGTATTTATTATGGATAAATGCAAGGATCTGCTGCCGGATTATCTCCGCTTTGTCAAAGGGCTTGTCGATTCACCGGATTTTTCGCTCAATATATCTCGTGAGTTATTGCAGCAAAGCCGGGAGCTGAAGCTGATTGGCAAGAATCTTGAAAAAAATATTTTAAAGACGCTTGAACGGACGATGAAAAATGAGCGTGAAAAATACGAAAAATTCTGGGCTGAGTACGGTAAATCCTTAAAAATCGGAGTATACAACAGCATGTATTCAGGCAATGATGCCAAGAGTAAATTGCAGGATTTGCTGCTGTTTGCCTCATCTAAGGAAAATGCAGCGCTGGTATCGTTAAAAGAGTATACAGAGCGGATGCCGGAAAGCCAGAAAAAGATTTATTATGCGACGGGTAAGGATCGCGAGACGATTGAACATTTGCCGCAGATGGAACTCTTGCGGGAAAAAGGCTTAGAGGTTTTATTCCTGCTCGATCCAGTTGATGAATTTGCGATTGAGACCTTGCGTGAATATGGAGATAAAGCCTTTCAATCCATTAGCCGTGGGGATTTAGGTCTTGATGATGTCGAATCGCAGGAAGTAAAAAAAGAAACGGAAGATATTACGAAAAAGAATGAAGATCTGATTAAGGACATCAAGGAAACTTTGACAGCAAAGGTTGCTGATGTCAAAGTCAGCAACCGTCTGAAATCAAGTGCAGTCTGCCTGGTTGCCGATGAAAATGGTCCGAGTCTGGCAATGGAACAGGTATTTGCTACGGCGGATAATCCGATGTTTAAAGCCAAACGGATCCTTGAAATTAACCCGCACCATGATTTGTTCGGCCGTCTGCAGTCCGTGCATGCAGCGGGCAAGGATTCGGAAGAATTTAAGGACTATTGTGATCTGCTCTATACGCAGGCTTTATTGATCGAAGGGATTCTGCCAGAAGATCCGATTTCCTTTGCCAATAAAGTTGCCAAGCTTATGGCAAAATAAACAGCTTATGATAAAAATGGTTCCCCGGAGTAAGTTTCTCCGGGGAACCATTTTTTATGATTCAAACTTTAAATGTTTTACCGTCTGTTGTTCTTCGCTAATCAGCTTTAAAGCGGCAATCCCAATATCGACGTGAGCCCCGACAAACTGTTCGGTGACTTTTTTATCGCTTTTATCGGTTTTTATTCCTTCGGGGAGCATTGGCTGATCCGATACGAGCAGCAAGGCTCCGGTTGGAATGTGATTGTAAAAGCCAACGCTGAACAGAGTTGCTGTTTCCATATCGACGGCCATAGCCCGGATTCGTCGCAGATAATCCTTAAACGTCGTGTCGTGTTCCCAGATGCGCCGATTGGTCGTGTAGACAGTACCCGTCCAGTAGTCATGACCATAATCGCGTACAGCTGAAGATACCGCACGCTGCAGCATGAAGGCAGGAAGCGAGGGAACTTCAGGGGGGAAGTAATCGGCGGAAGTTCCTTCGCCGCGGATGGCGGCAATGGGCAGGATGAAATCACCAATATTGTTGTGGCGGTTGATGCCGCCGCATTTGCCAAGGAAAAGGCAGGCCTTGGGCTGGATGGTACTGAGCAGATCCATGATGGTTGCTGCATTTGGACTGCCCATGCCAAAATTGATGATCGTGATATTATCGGCAGTGGCAGAAGTCATATTGGCATCCTGTCCTAAAATCGGAACCTGAAATTTTTGGGCAAAGAGTTCCACGTAGTATTCAAAATTTGTCAGCAGAATATACTCGCCAAAACTGGAAAGATCACGTTTTGTATAGCGGGGCAGCCAGTTGGCCGTGATTTCTTCTTTTGTATGCATCGCAATCACCCTGTTTCTCTAAATTTTCTTTGATTTTAGCATAGAAGCAAGGAAAGTACAAATGCAACTCGGGGATTATTTTGCACTGCAGCTGATTTTGGTTTATTATAAAAGGAATAGATGCTGCAGCAAGAACGTATGGAAACGAGGGATTTTATTGGAGATCAGACAGCTTAAGACTTTTATCGGCATTGTCAAGTTGGGCAGTTTTTCGCAGGCGGCGCAGTTTTTAGGCTATACGCAGTCGACAGTCACGACGCATATCCAACTGCTGGAAAAAGAATTTAATACGGTGCTGTTTGAGCGGTTTGGCCATTCGCTGATGTTGACAACCGAAGGCGAAAAACTTTATGATTACGCGGAACAGATTGTTTATCTTTCGGAGAAAACGGAAAATGCGCTGAGTAATTTTGTTATACCACGCGGATCGCTGGTGCTTGGCATGACGGAGTCTATTTGCACCTATCATATGCAGGAAGTGCTGGGGGAATATGTAGCGCTTTATCCGGAGGTTGAGCTGAAACTCCGCCTTGGGGTCGGCAGTGACTTTCGCAGCTTGCTGCGGCGAAATATGATTGATATGGCGGTTTTGCTGGAAAAAGAGATTAAAGAGATCGATCTGACGGCGGATTTCCTTTGGCCGGAACCAGTTGTTATGGTTGCCGGCAAAGAACATCGACTTGTTGCCAGAAAAAAAGTTCTGGCCGCGGATCTGGCGGGAGAGACTCTGATTTTTACGGATTCGAACAGTAATTATCAGACTGTGCTGGAGGATTCGCTTGAAAAATCGCGGGTAAAGCCGCAAAAAATTATGGAAATAGGGCAGATTCAGACACTAAAGGAAATGGTAAAACGAGGACTTGGGATAGCCGTACTGCCACTGGCTGCTGTAGCCGATGATTTTCAGGCAGGAGTGCTGTGCCAGCTACAATGGCAGGGGCGTAATTTGCAGACGAATGCCTATATTGTTCATCATAAGGATAAGTGGCAGTCGCTGCCGATGAAGGCCTTTGTGAAACTGGTTCGTGATCGTCTCTTATAGTCGGTGAGGAGGAATGTGGCATGACGCACAGTGAATATACCATCCGTCCCGCTGGTGAAGGGGGGATGATTATCGGTTTTGGCTGGGAAATGAGCCCTGCTCTCAGCCGCAGGGTACATGAAATGGCCGGACGATTACAGCAGAAAAAAATCAATGGCATCTATGATATTGTGCCGGCGTATTGTTCAATCACCATTTATTTCAATCCGCTGGATCTACTTTATAAAGAACTTGAGCAGGCAGTAACCGTTGTGCTTGAAGACAAAGCCGGCAGCTATATCTTGCCCCCCAGCCGGCTTTTGGTAGTGCCTGTCTGCTATGGAGGGGTGCTTGGTCCGGATCTTGAGTATGTAGCGCGCAATACAGGGCTTACGGCCGAAGAGGTAATTGAACTTCACACCCAAAAGCCATATCTTGTTTACATGCTTGGTTTTACGCCGGGGTTTGCTTATTTGGGTGGACTGGACAATGCCCTTGCGCTGCCAAGGCAAACTGAACCGAGGCTGCGGGTTCCGGCTGGATCTGTAGGGATTGGCGGCAGTCAGACGGGTTTTTATTCGGTGGAAAGCCAAGGCGAATGGTGGCTGATCGGGAGAACGCCGCTGCAGGCTTTTTCTGCGAAAGAAAGCCCGCCATTTTTGCTCAAACCAGGAGATTATGTAAAGTTTTCTGCGATCGAGCAAGGTGAATTTTTCTTGCTGCGCCGGCAGATCCGGGACGGCAAATACAGGCCGCAAATCTGTGAATTTGAGGAGGCGGGTGTATGATCACGGTACTTTCGGCGGGAAATTTTTCTACGGTGCAGGATGCAGGCCGTCCCGGCTATCAGGCCTGGGGCATGCCGCTTGCGGGGGCCTTAGATCCATTTGCCTTTTATATGGCAAATCTTTTGGTGGGCAATGCGTTTTCAGCGGCAGCGGTGGAGATGATAGAGGCGGGGGCCAGCTTTCATTTTGATCGGCGTTGCCTTGTGGCTCTTTGTGGTGCGGATATGCAGCCGATGCTAGATGGTATTTATGTAAAAAACTGGGCTTCTTTTTGGGTGGAAGCAGGTTCAAAACTTGTTTTAAATAAAACTGTTGGTGGGCGTTGTACGTATATGGCCGTCAGTGGTGGAATTGATGTGCCACTTGTTCTGGGCAGTCGTTCCACTTATATTGGGGCGGCAATCGGAGGCCTTGAGGGCCGCTGCCTGCAACAGGGAGATGCCTTTGACTGTGGGCAGCAGATCCTTTATCCACCCAAGGCGCATCCGTTGCCGAAAGTTTTTATTCCCCAGTATCGTGAACTTTCTGAGCTACACTTTATGTTTGAAACTGCAGAGTTTTTTTCGCCGCTGGCAAAAGAGCAGTTTTTGGCAGCAACCTATATTTTGGGGCCAGGGGCGGATCGGATCAGTTATCCGCTGCTTGGACCGAAAATTTTTTCAAAAGAAAAGACAATTTTGTCGGAACCGAGTATTTGGGGAACCGTTGAAATTCCCGATGGGAAAAATCCGATGATCGCGGCTCCGGATCATGGCACAGCACGTGGTTTTGCCAAAATGGGCTATGTAGCACAAAGTGATTTTTCTGTTCTGGCACAAATTGCTGTGGGCGCACAGGTGAGGTTTATCAAGGTGACGCGCAGCCAGGCAATAAAAGAACTTACCAAGCAAAAGGCGCGCCGGGAAAAAGCCCGGGAACTTCTATATTAAGTATTACATGATTACAGATCAAATGGGGCGGTTCGATTTTTTCGAATCGCCCCATTTGATTTTTCAATTTTACCTTTTTTTTACTGCATGATATGATAATTCCAGATAGAGAAGCATAAAGCAACGGCGCTTTGGGCAGGTTTGATACCGATGTCTGAAGCTTTTTTTATTGGTGTTTTAGCTTATATTTTAGCAAAGGCGGGATTGGGATGCATACAATTGACATGAACTGTGATCTGGGGGAAAGCTTTGGGGTGTATTCATTGGGGCGGGATCAGGAAATTATTCCGCTGGTGTCTTCGGTAAATATTGCCTGCGGGTTTCATGCCGGAGACCCATCGGTTATGCGGCAGACTGTTGCCCTGGCGATGGAAAACAAGACGGCCATCGGAGCGCATCCGGGATTTTTTGATCTGATGGGATTTGGCCGGCGGAAAATGCAAGTATCCTCGCAGGAAGCTTACGATCTGGTACTGTATCAGATTGGCGCCCTTTATGGATTTATCAGAGCCGCCGGTGGCAGACTGCATCACGTCAAGCCACATGGTGCTTTATACAATATGGCCGCAGTGGATGAAAATCTTGCCCGGGCGGTGGCGGAGGCCGTATACGATGTCGATCCGACGTTGATTCTCTATGGCCTCGCTGGCAGTCACAGCCTCAGGGCGGCACATTCTATTGGCCTGCGCTGTGCGGCTGAAGTTTTTGCTGACAGGGCCTATCTGGCAGATGGGTCTTTGATGCCGCGGAATCTGCCCGGGGCAGTGCTGACCGATGAAGCAGCGTGCATTCGTCAGGTGCTTATGATGGTAAAAACGGGAAAAGTTCAAGCTGGTGATGGCAGTCAGATTGAGGTTCAGGCTGATACAATATGCATTCATGGTGATGGCCCGATGGCACTTGCCTTTGCCCAGCAGCTGCGCCTAACACTTGAACAGGAAAATGTACAGATAAAAGCGGCGGCAATTTGACAGCAATAGAGGACGGAAAAGAGGAAATTGAAAATGAAGAACAGCAAACAGCAATCAACTTGGAGCGTTATGATGGGGGCGGCCTTTCTTATGGCGACTTCGGCAATTGGACCGGGATTTTTAACCCAGACCACTGTATTTACAGAAAAGCTGGCCGCCAGTTTTGGCTTTGTGATCCTGGTTTCTATCCTGATTGATATTGGGGCACAGCTTAATGTCTGGCGGATTATTGCGGTAGCCGAAAAATACGGGCAGGATATAGCGAATGATGTTTTGCCGGGTATGGGATATTTTGTAATGCTACTGGTTGTTGCTGGGGGTCTGGCCTTCAACATTGGCAATGTTGGTGGCTGTGGCATGGCTTTGAACGTGATTTTTGGAATATCGCCGCTTACAGGAGCTGCCGTAAGTGCGCTGGTGGCTGTGGCTATTTTTATGAGCCGGGAAGCTGGGGCGCTGATGGATCGGTTTACGCAAATTGCCGGGGTGTTTATGATTTTGTTGACCTTATATGTAGCGGTAGCGTCGCATACTCCGGTGGTTGAAGCCGTAACCAAAAGCATTCTTCCCGACAAGATCGATATTCTTTCGATTGTCACCCTTGTCGGTGGAACCGTAGGCGGCTATATAACCTTTGCTGGCGGGCACCGTCTGCTTGATGCTGGAATTAAGGGCCGGGATCGTTTGGCGGAAGTAACCCGCAGCTCAGTATCCGGGGTAGTAATCACAGGAATTATGCGAATTGTTTTATTTATGGCTACCCTTGGTGTTGTTGCGCAAGGTTTTGCGCTTGATCCTGCCAATCCGCCGGCATCGGTTTTTCGTCTTGCTGTCGGGGAGGCTGGTTATAAAATATTTGGACTGGTCATGTGGAGTGCGGCTGTGACCTCGGTGATTGGAGCAGCCTATACCTCGGTATCCTTTATGCGCAGTTTTAGCAAGAAGATTGATAGAAATTATCGCCGCGTTATCATTGGCTTTATTGTTTTTTCCACGATGGTATTTTTGTTTGTGGGAAATCCGGTGAAAATTTTAATTGCCGTGGGGGCTTTAAATGGTCTGATTTTGCCGGTTACACTGGGAATACTGCTTGTCGCTGCTTATCAAAAAAGAATTGTTGGTAGTTATAAGCATCCGCTGTGGATGACCTTGTTTGGGATACTTGTCTTCGCTATTATGCTGTACATGAGCATCCATACCATTGGCAACATGCTGTCAGCGATACTCTACTGATAAGAAAATATAATAAATTTATATGATATTCCGGTGGCTGGACAGTACGCATTGCAGTTTAAGTTATGGCAGTTTTATAAGGGGAGATGTGTTTTGTTGCAAGCAGAAAAAAATAATACGGCAGTAAAAATGTCACCGCTGGGTGAGGCGGGGATTTTGGTTTCGTTTGGTGAAAATATTGATCCAGCGACGCATGATAAAGTGCATGCGTTTGCCCGGTATCTGGAGCAGAATCCCTTTGCGGGAATGCTCGAATATACAGAGGCCTTTACGAGTGTAACGATATACTATGATATACTTTCGTTGCAGAACTATAAAATAGAAGTTGTCAATCAACAGCAATCCTATGCTTTTCAGGCTGCCGAAGCTATTTTGCGCAATATTTTGCCCCAGGTGAATTTTTCGGGGGGATCGCATCTGCGAACCGTACGGATTCCCGTCTGCTATGGGGGGGAACTTGGACCAGATCTTGGCGAGGTGGCAGCTTTTCACCGCTTGTCCCCACAGCAAGTGATTGACATTCATACGGGGGGAGAATACCTGGTCTACATGATAGGGTTTGCTCCGGGATTTCCCTATGTCGGTGGACTGTCCAATAAAATTGCAACACCACGGAGAAAAATGCCGCGATTGGCAATTCCTGCCGGATCCGTTGGCATAGCAGGCGAGCAGACGGGAGTATATCCGCTCGAAACGCCAGGGGGCTGGCAGTTAATTGGCAGAACCCCGTTGTCGTTGTTTAATCCGCAGGCAAAGCTTGCACCAAGCTTGCTGCAAGCGGGAGACAGAATTGAATTTTATGCGATTTCACGACAGGAGTATGAAGCATATGGCAAATGAGAGCACGATAGACGTCCTCAGCGGGGGGATGCTGACCAGCCTTCAGGATCTGGGCCGCTGCGGGTATCAGAAATATGGCGTTATTGCAGGCGGAGCTATGGATACCTATGCTCTGCGCCTGGCAAACCTGCTTGTGGGCAATGCACCAGCAGAAGCTGCCCTGGAGATAACATTTCAAGGACCTGTCTTGAACCTGGCGGCCGGCATGATGATTGCTTTTATGGGGGCAGAAGCTAGTCCGCACATCGCGGGACAAACGCTACCGCTGAATCGACCGATCTACATTAAAAAAAATTGTCAGCTGGATTTTGGCAGCTGCCATCACGGTTGTCGGGCCTATATGGCTGTTGCCGGGGGATTTGATGTGCCGCTGGTTATGGGCAGCAAGAGCACCTATCTGCGGGCCGGAATCGGGGGCTTTAAAGGACGGGCGCTGCATGGGGGGGATCGGCTTAAAGTTGGGATTATGCCAGACCAGGCCGTAAGGTTGGCAAAACAGCTGAAATCTGGTGGCAGTGAATATTTTTCTGCACCAGGCTGGTATGTACCCTGGCAGCCTTATTTTGCGCAGGGCGCAATTCGCCTGACTTTGGGCACACAGTTTGAATGGTTTACCAAGGAAAGCCAGCAACAGCTTTTTTCCTCCGCCTATGAAATATCCTTGGAGTCTGATCGGATGGGGTACCGGCTAGTTGGCGATTTACTGCTGCGGGCCAAGGAGGACGAAATGATTTCAGAAGCGCTTACATTTGGCAGCATACAGGTAGCCAATAGTGGAAGTCCCATTTTATTGATGGCGGATCGCCAGACAACCGGTGGGTATCCGCGGATCGCACAGGCGGCATTGGTTGATTTGCCGCGCTTAGCCCAGATGCCAGCTGGTTCTTTGGTGCGGTTTGAGCAAATTTCTCTGCCGGAGGCAGAGCAGCTTTATGTGCGCCGAGAAAAGTATATTGACACGATGACCAAGGCAATTCGTTTCTATAGTGAATAAAAAATATAAAAAACCAGCCCGCCAGTTGCTCTGACGGGCTGGTTTATGTATGAAGCCCTTGTTTATAGGTTCGCGGCGTGCAGTTGAACATCGCCTTAAAGGCCCTTGAAAATGTCGAGTAATCCTTAAAGCCGCAGTCGAAACAGATTTTTGTTAAAGGCACATTGTGCCCAATCAGTTCGCGGGCGTACAGTAGACGCTTATCCGTAATGTATTGGTGAATGGTATAGCCGGTTTCGGCTTTGAACTTTCGCATCATATAGTATTTGCTGATGAAGAATTTCTGGGCGAGATCGTCTACCGATAGGTCTTCGAGCAGATTCGCATTAATGTAATTTAATAGGTCTAGTGTTTTTTTGTCATAGCTGGCAGAGGTTTCCTCACGGTCGCTGCGCCGCAGTGACCGGTTAAGCAGTACCATAAATTCGAGAAATAGAAGCCGTGTATAGAGATCATGGGCAAAATCCTGGTCGGCAAGTGATTCGCTGAGGCGTGCGATTTGTGCCAGCAGCTGTTGATCCTTGCCCAGCGTGAGCCGCAGTACATGCGACTGTTTTTCCCGAACAGTTTTAAAGCAGCTGCCAAGGTCGTCCGCTCCTGCTGTATAGGTTTTAATGAATTCAGGTGAAATGTAAATGATAATTCGTTCGTACGGCTGGGAAAAATCAATTGTTGGCTTATGGATATCACTGCGGTTGACAAATACAACATCATAGGGATGCAGGGCATACGATTTTCCCTCTATCATATAATCTACCCGTCCGCTTAAAAAAATAATGATTTTGTCGAATTCATGATAATGGTACTGGAATTCGCGTAAAACGGTATCTTTCAGATGAAAAATTTTAAAATCCGTGGTCAGATAGCCTTTTTTTTCATAAGATGGCATGAAAATCATCTCCTGAGAAGAGTATAAAGCATTATTTACAATAAAAAAAGCATTTTTTTTATGTTATTTGTATATTGTGCTTGGTATACTGTAAATAAATAAAGCGAAAGCAGGTGCAGCAGATGGGGCTGATTTTGAAGAAATATTATTTTTCCGGAAAAGAATATGTTATATGCGATTTATCAGCAGAAGGCTGCCCGTTTAATGCCGCTCAGATTCGTCTGCTCTGCGATCGCCGTCAGGGGATCGGCGCGGATCTGTTTTTGCTGGCCCCGGCAAATGGTGCCAAATCGCATTTACAGGCATATACTACCAAGGGAATCATCACCGATC
Source organism: Selenomonadaceae bacterium (assembly GCA_051653465.1). Lineage (GTDB taxonomy): Bacteria > Bacillota > Negativicutes > Selenomonadales > Selenomonadaceae. The sequence goes on from JBOFWE010000169.1 coordinate 29,031, forward strand.
CAGATGCAACGGCACTGCGAGTCTATTCCCGGTATCTTCAGGAAGCCGGGTGGCCGGTAAGCCAGGTCGAGGTGGTCAAAGCTTTGGGGGATCGTGCGGTTTTGGACTGTGCTGCGGTTGCTAAAGAAGCCAGAGTTATTGAGGTGAGAGTGACCGCCTCTTTCTGTCGACGACTGGAAGCTCTTTTGGACCAGTGCGAATCGTGTGTAGGTTGAAATAAAGAATTAAGATGCGCTGTCGAACTAAGACAGTGCATTTTTTATTTTACTTCGTTGGCATATATTACGATAATTACAGTAGAATGTGAACAAGGATGTGATTGCATGCTGGAAGGGATTGGAAAAATAGGGGAATATGCAATATTACAGGGAATGAAAAAGAAAATGGTGGAAACCTTGCGCCAGAGTGCACCGGCAGAGCCCGTTACAATATTTTGTAATTCAAATAGTAACGGGAATGATGGGATGGGGAAAAAGATGCTTGCTGTTAATAAACTTAATACCGGCAGCCGGCTTTTACCATCGGAACTTGATTATTTACAGCAACAAGAACCAGAATTTTATGAAAAAGCCATTCGGATAGAGCAGCGGCGACAGGACTTTGAGCAGCTGCTGAAACAGTGCCGAAATAAAAAACAAGCTGCCCAAGTCCGCCTGGCTGCTGTCTGCATGACATCGTTTTCGGCTTTAGCCAAGGACGAAGGAATATCGACGGCTGGAGCCCTGCCCGAAAATATTATGCTGGGAAAGGCGCTTGAGCAGTCTTGGCAGGCGTTTGCGTCAAGCCGGGAATATGCTTCGTTAGCTGCCGATGATAAAAAGAATTCGGGAAAGCGATAAAATGATAAAAAGAGCACACCTGAACCGTCATTCGGAAGAGCAGGTGTGCTTTCGCTTTTTTATTTTGAAGATCCATATTGACGTGGCAGTGACACGATAAAGCAGGTTCCCTTACCAAGTGTGCTTTCGACGCGGATGGTCCCCTTGTGCTGCTCGACAATCCATTTGGCCATAGAGAGGCCAAGGCCTGCTCCTCGGCGATTGCGTGAAGAATCTGCTTGATAAAAACGGTCAAAAATTCGATCTATATCAGTCGGATCTATTCCCTGCCCGGTATCGGCGACTTCAAAGACGGAAAAATCAGTAGTTTCATAGCAGCTGATACAAATTTTTCCGTCAGGATCCGTATGCTGCAGGCCATTGTCGATAAAAATCGTCAACAGTTGCAGAATACGGTCGGGGTCGCCGAGGACAGTTACATCCTGCTGGGGCAAAAACTCCAAGCGAATATTTTTTTCAGCGGCTAAGGGTTCGATGGAATCGATTCCGTGTTGCAGCAGCTTGTTTAGAGAAAAATATTCCTTTTCTAAAATAACGGCACTGCCGTCGGCACGGGCAAGAAACAGCAAGGCATTGATCAGCTCCGTCATTCGGGTTGTTTCATCCTGAAGATTGGCCAGCCAGCGCCGGTTGGCGTCCAGTGTATCGCCGGGGGGGGCTCCGTTGATGATGTCGAGATTTGCCTGCATGATCGTGATCGGGGTACGAAGCTCATGCGAGGCATTGGAAATAAAGTTTTTCTGCTGATTGCTCGCATTTTGGATGGGGCGAATTGCATATTTTGCCAGATAGAAACTGACGAGGAACGAAAGGGTTGTGCAGAAAATGCCAACGAGTAGCAGACTGTAGATAACGCTGCGCATCATAGCTTTTTCTCCGGAATTATCGTTTAATACAATCAGTGACGTTCCATCTGCAAGCTGGGTGCGCAGATAGGAAAAGCTGCGGTCATCCAGGTTTATTTCATCCCGCAGTGACGAAGCCTGCGTGATTTTTTGGACCAAAGTTTGCAAATCGCTGCCAGCAATGGTTGCAAATGATGATTGTTGATAAATATTGTCAGAATGATCCAGGCGCACGAAGAAAAAACTAGGGCGAGGGCGGGGGAAGATCCCAGGGGCCGGTTTTGGTTCTTTATGGGTGTCCTTTTCTTTATGCGGCGGGGGGAAGTCGGAAAGATCTTCCTCAATCACCATGTCACTAATTTCCTCGAGAAAAAAATTTGTCGTTTTTTGAGAATTATAGTCAAGTAAAAGATAAACACCAGCAATCAGGATGATGAACAGCATAATGGTGACACCGGCATTGATTAAAGTCATTTTTAACCGAAGCTGACGAAACATTTAGACACTCTCCTCAAAGCAGTAGCCAATGCCACGGATGGTTCGAATATTTTTGATATCGAGTTTTTTGCGCAGATAATAAATATAAAGATCTACATTGGCTACGCCAGCATCTGTATTGTAGCCCCAAATTTTTTCCATAATGCGCTCCTTGGTAATGACCTGCCCTTTGTTTTGCATCAAGAGTGCCAGCAGAGACGCTTCTTTTACCGTCAATTGAAATTTATTCCCGTCTTTTACCACCTCGCCATGCAAGGGATAAAGGGTAATGCCGCCGCCTTCTAGCAGCTTTTCAGCCGCACTTTCTTCACAACTGCGGCGGGTCAAAACCCGAATGCGGGCAATCAATTCTTCGGTAAAGAAAGGTTTGATCAGATAGTCATCGGCACCAGCTTCCAGACCCGCGACGCGTTCGCTTGGCGCATCCTTGGCCGTTAAAAAGAGAACCGGTGTAGTATTTTTTTCTTTGCGAATTTCCTTAAGCAAGGAAAGGCCGTCGAGACGCGGCAGCATACGATCGAGAACGATGACATCATACTGATTCTGGCGGATCTTTTCCCAGGCGGTCATTCCGTCAAATACCGGATCCACCGTGTACCCGGCACGTCCGATTAATACGCTGAGGGCTTCGCTTAATTTTATTTCATCTTCCACTAATAACAGCTTCATTTTCTATAATCCTTTCTCCAGACAATTACTTTATTCTAAAGTATAACCCAAAAATCTTTGAACTTCATTTGTTTTTTTTTATGATTTAGACTACAATGTTACTATATGTATTCAGGCATAAATCCGTGGACGCAAAAGCGGATAGAGGCGAAGCCATAAAAGAGAGAATTGAAAGGAAGTATATATGAAGAAAAATTTTTCGGAGTTCAATATCAGTCCGGCGGTGTGTGAGGTCCTAAAGCATATGGGGATTGTTGAGCCGACTCCGGTACAGGCTGAGGCAGTGCCCATTGTTCGCAGCGGCCGTGATATGATTGTTCAGGCCCAAACAGGAACGGGAAAGACATTGGCCTTTTTGTTGCCGATTTTTGAGAAGATAAAAGTAAATGCTCCGGTAGCGCAGGCTTTGATCGTGACGCCGACCCGTGAATTGACAATTCAGATCGCCAAAGTTGCTGCCCGTGTGGGCGAAGCGGCTGGAGTTACCTCTTTGGCTGTCTATGGCGGACAGGATGTCCTGCGGCAAAAGCAAAAACTTGGTCGCAATCCGCATATCATTATCGGAACTCCGGGGCGCCTGCTCGATCATTTGCGCCGGCGGACGCTTGATTTGTCAAATGTCAATAAGGTCGTGCTGGATGAAGCCGATGAAATGCTTCATATGGGGTTTATTGAAGATGTTGAAATGCTGCTTGAGTCTACGGCCTCTGATCGGCAGTTGATGCTGTTTTCGGCGACGATGCCGGATCGGATTAAGGGGCTGGCCAGGCATTATATGAAAGCTCCGGTGCAGATAGAAATCAAGGCAGATCATGTTACACTTGATGAAATAGAACAGGTTATTGTGGATACGACCGAGGACACAAAGCTTGACAAGCTCTGCAGCCTGATCAATGATTATCAGCCTTATCTGGCAATGGTATTTTGTCATACGAAGCAGCGTGTCAATGCTGTGATGATGGCTTTGGCAAGGCGGGGCTATCTGGTGGATGAACTGCATGGCGACCTTTCCCAGGTGCAGCGGACACTCGTTTTAAAACGGTTCCGCGAGGCAAAACTCCAAATTCTTGTCGCTACGGATATTGCGGCCCGTGGCCTTGATATTGAGGGTGTCACCCATGTATTCAATTATGATATTCCGCATGATACGGAGGCCTATATTCACCGGATTGGCCGTACGGGCCGTGCCGGGCAAAAGGGAAAGGCCATTACTTTCGTCAATGCCAGACAGTATGAATATCTTCGGCAGATTGAAAAGGGAATTCAAAGTCGCATTCAAAAACAAAAGCTTGCCAGTAAGGCGAAAGTGAAAACAGTCGCAGCAAAATCTGCCCCAGGTTCTGAAACGACAGCTAATACAGCTGGTGAGAAAAAAAAGCGTCCGCTCAGCCGTTATGCTAATCGCAAGGGAGCAGCGCATGCCGGTGGAAATGGGCGCAGCCGCCGGGGGAAAGGAACTGCAAAACCCGGGGTTAAGGGGAAAAATTCACCTAAGCGCGGTCGGCGCTAAATTTTAATTTTTATTAAATGGCATATCCGCCTCAGAGGAGGCGGATTTTTCTTTATGTCAAAGCTTTACAGTTTATGTGACTAATTATTAAAAAATTGCATAGAATGTATACTTTATAAAACCAAGATAAGGGATTGTGACTATTATGCAGGAAAATAATTTGCGCTCCGGAGCAGTCGCTGCGATCGGAGCTTGTATTCTTTGGGGAATATTGCCTCTATACTGGAAGAGTCTTACCGGCGTTACGGCCTATGAAATATTGGCCCATCGTGTATGCTGGTCCTTTTTGTTCGTCATATTGCTGCTGGCGGCATCTCAGCGAATCGGCTTTTTTTTACAGCAGACCAGGCACTTGCTGCAAAACAGGCGAAACAGCCTGCTGCTGTTGGGGGCATCCATTTTAATCAGCATAAATTGGCTGACGTATATTTGGGCGGTAAATAGTGGGCGCATCGTCGAAACGAGCATTGGTTATTATACGAATCCGCTGATGAGCGTACTTTTGGGCGTAGTCGTTTTTCATGAGCATCTGAGCCGTGGCAAAATGCTGAGCCTTATACTGGCTGGCATTGGTATTGCCAATATGATCTGGAATTTTGGCCAGGTGCCGTGGGTGGCAGTGATTTTGGCGACAACTTTTGCTGTCTACGGGGCAGTGAAAAAAACACTGCATATGGATCCGATGGTCAGTATTTTATTGGAAACCCTGTTGGTAATGCCACTGGCCCTGGCGTATATTTTTTATCTGACAGCAGTCGGACAGAGTAATTTTCTTACGGCACTGCCGACAGCTGCACTATTGATTGGTTCAGGGATTGTGACGGCCGTACCGCTGCTGCTGTTTTCCCGTGGAGCGAATTTACTGCCGCTTAATGTGCTTGGATTTACACAGTATTTGGCACCAACGATTGCTCTGTGCCTCGGGGTATTTGTTTTTGATGAAGCCTTTGGGATGGTACAGCTGGTGTCATTTTCTTTTATCTGGCTGGCCTTGCTGGTTTTTTCTTTATCGGGCCGGTTTGCCATGTTGCCGCGGTCCAAAGCTGCTGTTGAAAAAAAAATAGCACAACAAGAACAAATTATTAATTGATAATTATTATTGACAAAGGGGAGACTTATTGTTATAGTTATCTCAGGAAAAGGCAGGTTTATTTATGGCAGGAAATAAAGATAACCTGTAGAAGTAAGCAAGTAAAGATAGTGCCATAATGAGGAGGAATAGATATGGCTGTGATAACGGTTACAAAAGAAAATTTTACGAAGGAAGTACTCGAAGCTTCATCGCCGGTTTTACTTGATTTTTGGGCATCCTGGTGTGGTCCTTGTAAGATGATAGCCCCGGTGATTGCTGAAATTGGCGACGAACGTGCTGGTTCCTTGGTGGTTGGTAAGGTTAATGTCGATGAGCAACCCGAATTGGCGGAAAAATTTTCGGTAATGAGTATTCCTACCTTGCTCGTATTTGAGCAGGGGAAAGTAAAGAACAGTGCTGTTGGTGCTATGGCAAAGTCCAATATTCTCGCGTTAGTGGATGCTTGATAGCACAGTTATGACGGTGGCATATCAAAGGTAGTTGCCGTTAAATGAAAAATTAATCTGCTAGATTATAACTGCTAATAAATGGAAAAATAAAGTCATATACAAAAACAGCTTACTGCTCTTTTGAGGAGGAAGCTGTTTTTTTGTGAAAAATGCGGATAAATTTCTGTAAATTTCTGTCTATTTATGATAGTATAAAAATCAGAAGAAAATGCATGCAGACCGCAGGTGTTTGGAGGATGACATGAAAAGTTATATCGGAATCGACTTAGGCGGAACGAAAATTGGCGGAATTTTACTTGATCAACAAAAAAAAGTTTTGGCGTCAACTGTTGTGCCGACAAATGCTGAGCTGGGTGAACAGGCTGTCTGTCTGCAGATTTTTTCCGTAGTTGATGCAATGGTTGAGCAGGCTGCACTTTGGGAAACCGAACTTGACGGAATTGGAATTGGGGTTCCGGGGGCTATACATAAAGAGCAGGGGATGCTTTTATATGCGGCTAACCTGCCCTTGCAGAATTTTTCTCTGGGGGCATTGTTGCAGGAAAAATATCAATTGCGCGTTGTTTTGGAAAATGATGCAAATGCGGCTGCTTTGGCTGAATATCGATTTGGGGCAGGCATTGACAGCTGGAATATGATCTTTGTAACAGTTTCTACCGGAATTGGTGCCGGAGCTGTTCTGGGAGGCAGACTTTATCGTGGGGCGACAGGCAATGCACTGGAGCTGGGGCATATTACAATTGAAAAGGATGGTCCTTTATGTGATTGTGGGAACCGCGGCTGTGCTGAATTATATGCTTCTGGTCGTGCGATCGTTCGCAAAGCCCTGGCTGAAATCAAACGTGGGACTCTTACCCGACTGAAAGAAGATGGACTTACGGCACGAAGTGTATTTGAGGCGTCGGTAGCGGGGGATGTCTTAGCACGGAAGATTGTCAAACAGTCGTTGCGTGATCTGGGAGCGGCAGTGTCCGTCGCAGCTGGTTTATTTGATCCGGATTGCATTGTCATCGGGGGCGGGCTTGCCCAGAGCGGCTCCGCCTTGTTTACGGAGGTGAAAATGGCTGTGAAAGCACGTTGTTTGCCACCGGTGGGCCGCAACGTCAAAATTGTGCCGGCAGCACTGCAGGAAAAGGCAGGCGTATATGGCGCGGCAGCGCTTGTTATGCCGATGGAATAAATCGAATAAATCTGGCTGAGGGAGTGGAAACATGACAATTAAAACAATTGGTTTTATTGGAACTGGGGTTATGGGAGCCAGCATGGCCGCAAGTTTATTGCGGGCCGGGTTTTCCCTGCAGATCTATACGCGGACGCAGGCTAAGGCAGCAGCGCTTTTGGCAGCCGGGGCGGCCTGGTGCACTTCGCCGCGGGCGGCTGCAGAAGATGCGGATGTAGTCATTTCCATGCTGGGGTATCCGGTCGATGTTGAAGAGATCTATTGGGGGCAGGCAGGACTTTTGGCTTCGGCCAAGAAAGGTGCCTATCTGGTTGATATGACGACATCGAGTCCACTTCTGGCAAGAAAAATTGCGACAGTTGCCAGTCCAAAGGGGCTCCATGCGCTTGATGCTCCGGTATCTGGCGGGGATATCGGAGCCCAAAAGGGGACCTTGTCCATCATGGTTGGTGGTGAGAAGACAGCTTTTTTGGAATTGCGACCGGTATTTGAAGTTTTAGGAAAAACCATTGCTTATTTTGGTCCCGCCGGGTCAGGTCAATATGCAAAGATGAGCAATCAGATAGCGATTGCATCGAATATGATTGGTGTTTGTGAAGCTTTGGCCTATGCGAAAAAATCTGGACTGGATCCGAAACTGGTTTATCAGACCATTGCCGCTGGAGCCGCCGGGTCGTGGTCCCTGTCAAATCTTGGCCCGCGCATGCTGAGTGGTGACTATTCGCCGGGATTTTTTATTAAGCATTTCATAAAGGATATGCACCTGGCACTTGAATCGGCAAAGGAAATGAAACTTGAACTCCCGGGGTTGAAACTCGCGGAAAAACTATATCAGCAGCTTATCGCTGACGGTGAAGGCGTGGAAGACCTTGGCACCCAGGCCTTGATCGAATGGTATCTCAGACAATAAAAATCAGGAATTCCATGGAAGTGGAATTCCTGATTTTTATTGTCTGAAGGCAAAAATTTTAACGAGCAAAAAGGTGACGGGAACACCGATGATGGCAGCAAAAAGATAGGATATAATCGGGGGGAAAGCGAGCATATTATAGAAGAAGACTACAATGAGGTTCTGGACGAGGAAATTTGGCAGGTATGAAAGGCAAAACCGCAGATATTGTGCTTTATTGAGTCGCTGTTTAAAGACAATTTTGCTGTTTAAATAATAGGCGAATGTCAGGCTTAGCAGATAGCCGATATTAAAGGCGGCATTGGCATCGGTCAACCAGTAGGTGAAAAAGGCAGCAATCAGTGAGCAGTTAAAGGTATTGATGCAGCCCATGCAGAGGAAAAAAAGAAATTCACGGGTAAAAAAATGTTGCTGTAGCTTTTTAAAAAGATGCAAAAAAAACACTCCTTCTATAGTCTTATTGCATTATCACTGTATTTTCATGCTTTGTCAATGGAAGAACCCTTATGGCAAGCACTTGCAGCAGATATTGCGAATTTTTACAAGGAATATTATAATGAAGCACGGCAGTACAAAAAATGATTTATAAAAAGATATGGATTGGAAGCAGAAAATATATGAAAACAGTATCGATTGTAGTTCCTGTTTATAACGAAGAGGATAACATTCTCCACTTTTATGAAGCTGTTTGCCGGGTCATGGCAAGTACAGTTTATCGTTTCGAGCTGATTTTTGTTGATGACGGATCAGGGGACAACAGCCGTCAGTTGATTTGTGATCTTGAGAAAAAGGATGAACGCGTACAGGGGCTGTTTTTAGCCAGGAATTTTGGTCATCAGCTGGCACTGACCTGTGGGCTTGATTATGCCGATGGTGATGCCGTCATTACCATGGATGGGGATATGCAGCATCCACCGGAGCTGTTGCCACAGTTGCTTGAAAAATGGCAGGCAGGGTTTGATGTTGTGCAGACTATACGCAAGACTACGGAAGGCGTTTCCTGGGCTAAACGTACGACATCAAAATATTATTACAAACTGCTGAATAAATTGTCGAGAATTCAGATACAGGAAGGCGGATCGGATTTTCGTCTGATGGACAGGCGGGTGGTTTTGGTTTTTCGCCGGTATAAGGAACATGCTCGCTTTATCAGGGGGATGATTGGCGGGATGGGATACCGTCAGACACAGATTGAATTTATTGCCCCCAAGCGGTTTGCGGGTTGTTCAAAGTTTTCACCGCGAAAAATGCTGCATTTTGCCTTGGATGGCATTATGGCCTATTCAACAGCCCCATTGCGCCTTGGTCTTTATAGTGGGCTTTTTTGTGGATTCCTTAGCATTTTGTTGGTGTTTCACGTGCTTTATATAAAATTTTTTACGGCGGAAGCGGTTCCTGGATGGGCTACAATCACTGTCAGTATTCTGTTTTTTTGTGGGGTGCAGTTATCAATTCTTGGAATAATTGGGGAGTATATTGGCCGCATTTTTGAAGAAGTACGCCATCGCCCGCTTTATTTGCTTGAACGTGGAAAACCGGCAGATATGAAAGGTTTGACAGATTATGAGACAGAAAAAAGTACCATATAAGTTGTTGGATGGTATCGGTCAACTCGCTACTTATTACAAACCGGGAGACAATGTGCTATACTTAGTTTAACCTTATAATTTTAAAACAGGAGGCTCGACATGGACTGGTGCAAACGGTATTTGCTGATCGTTCTTGGTTGCCTGATTGGCGCCTGCGGGTTCAATTTATTTTTAATCCCGCTGCATTTGTTGACCGGAGGTCTCAGCGGCATTGCGATTATCTTTCATTATCTTTGGAGCTGGCCGATCGGCGTACAGCTATTGGTGTTGAATTTTCCGGTTATATATCTAGCCTATCGCGTCTTTGGTCGTTTATATGCGATCGATACGGTTATCGGTACAGTACTGTTTTCTGTTTGTGTTGATGCAACAAGTTTTCTCAATGCGGGTAATTACATCGACGATATTATGTTGGGCGCTGTTTTTGGCGGGGTTTTGGCCGGTATTGGGTTTGGTATTGTATTTCGAGCTAATGCTAATACTGGTGGACTTGATGTTGTTGGAGCTGTCGTGAAAAAATATTATTCGTACGATATTGGTTCGGTGATTTTTGCCTTAAATTTTATTATTATCATTATTGGAATTTTGTTGTTTGATCTGAAGACAGCATTGTTCACTTTGATTTCAATTTATATAACAGGAGAGTTAACAAACCAGGTCGTGGCGGGCTTTAATCGCAAGAAGTCCGTGATGATCATTTCTCCGCAGGCGGAGCACATTGCTTCGGCAATCATGCAGGAGGTCAACCGTGGGGTTACCATGCTGAGCGGCAAGGGGGCTTTTACGCAGCAGGAGAAGGACATCTTGTTTGTTGTTGTCAGCTTGACCCAGGTCAGTAAAATCAAATTGATTGTCGATGTCATTGATCCGGCCGCCTTTATGATTGTATCGGACACGGCGGAAGTTCTTGGTCGCGGTTTTACGCTTGACAGCCGGCTAACGAAGGAGGATATCCGGCGGATTGCTGATGCGGGGAAATCGAGTGAAGCAAATGGAACGGGCTGATTTTGTAAGACAGACGCAGCAACTGGTATCAAGTCCATGCAGAACGGAATTTAATGGTTGATTTCCGGGGGGAATTCAACTATAATAGAGAAAGTGTTTTAGGCTGGAGGCCCGAAACAGTATGTAATATACTGCATTAGCAGGAATATTTGACCATTTCATCGTGCCGGTACGGACGGGGGAATTAGTGCCATACGGACAGCCAGGTCAAATGCCGAAATTGGCAACTTTCGTTGCCTTATTGATTGAGCGTAAGCTCTGAATTTTATAAGTTAACTGACTTATTTACAGTGACGTAGACCTCACACTTGTGAAACAATCAATAAGAGTAGTAAAAGTAAATTCTTGCTATATAGACTCTGATGCCTACATATGGAATAATCGAAGACTTATCAAGGCCCGTTTGTCGAGGAGGGGTTGCGATGATGCGAATATTATGTAGAGAAACTCAAGTGGATGAAAGCGCAGGCTGTCATTTATTTGGGTTTTTTGTTTTGCAGTAGGAAAATTTGATTTTAAGATAGGAAGAAGGGCAAAGGAGTGGACGAAAAATTAAAGTTGTACGGCTTTAATAATTTGACGAAATCATTGAGTTTCAACATTTATGATGTGTGTTATGCAAAAAGCCCCCGGGAGCAGAAGGATTATATCGCTTATATTGATGAGCAGTATAATTCGGATCGTCTGACCAAAATACTATTTCATGTTACGGAAATGATCGGTGCTCATGTGCTCAATGTGTCAAAACAGGATTATGATCCGCAGGGAGCGAGTGTTACTTTTTTGATTGCAGAAGATAATATGGTGCCAGCCGGGCACATCAGCCCGGTCGATGCCGCTGTATCCTATCGGGATACGGTTGTCGCTCATCTTGATAAAAGCCATGTAACCGTGCATACGTATCCGGAGTTTCATCCTGATACGAGCATAGCAACTTTTCGGGTGGATATAGACGTGGCAACTTGCGGGGAAATTACACCGCTCAGTACCCTTGACTATCTTATTGGCAATTTTGATTCGGATATCATCACAATGGATTACCGGGTCCGCGGCTTTACCCGTGATGTCGTCGGCAAAAAGCTGTTTATGGATCATAAAATAACTTCAATTCAGGATTATATAGATAAAGACACAATTGGTAAATATGATGCGGTCGATATCAACATGTATCAGGCTAATTTATTCCATACGAAAATGCTGATCAAAGAACCGGAACTGCAAAACTATCTGTTTAATACGGATATTTATGAAATTCCGCCCAAGACACGGCTGGCGATCAGCAACAGCCTGCGCCAGGAAATGATTGAAATTTTCAGCGGAACAAATGTGTTTTAAAGAGGAGACGTAGTAGTGGGAATGGAGAAATTGTCGCAGGATCGAGCCCCTGTTTTAGAAGCGCTCAAGAATTTTAAGACGCGCCGTATTGTGCCGTTTGATGTTCCGGGGCATAAACGTGGCCGCGGTAATGCCGAGCTGACAGAGTTTCTAGGGGAGAAATGCCTGTCGGTTGATGTGAATTCGATGAAGCCGCTTGACAATCTCTGCCATCCGATTTCGGTGATTCGTGAGGCTGAACAGCTGGCTGCGGAAGCCTTTGGTGCTGCGCATGCATTTTTCATGGTAGGCGGAACAACATCAGCTGTGCAAAGCATGGTGCTCACAGCCTGCAAAAAGGGAGATAAGATCATTTTGCCGCGCAATGTACACCGGAGCGTCATCAATGCGATGATTCTTTGCGGGGCCGTACCTGTCTATGTGAATCCGCAGATGGATGCACAGCTTGGGATTGCTTTGGGCATGAGTGTGCCGGAGGTAGCCCGGGCGATCCGTGAAAATCCGGAGGCCAAGGCCGTGTTTGTCAATAATCCGACCTATTATGGTATCTGTTCAGATTTGCAATCCATCGTAAAGCTTGCCCATGCCAACAATATGCTGGTTTTGGCAGACGAAGCGCATGGCACGCATTTTTACTTTAGCGATGATCTTCCGGTGGCGGCCATGGCAGCCGGAGCCGATATGGCGGCTGTCAGCATGCATAAGTCGGGCGGCTCGCTGACGCAGAGCTCCTTTTTACTGACGGGGCCAAAGATTCATGAAGGCTATGCCCGACAGATCATTAATCTGACCCAGACGACCAGTGGCTCCTATCTGCTGATGGTCAGTCTCGATATTTCGCGCCGTAATTTGGCGATGCAAGGCCAGCAGGTCTTTAAACAGGTCATTGATCTTGTGCAATATGCCCGCGAAGAGATCAATCAGATCGGTGATTATTACGCGTATTCGCGGGAACTGATCAATGGCGACTCAATTTATGATTTTGACGTGACCAAACTGTCCGTGCATACGCTTGACATCGGTCTGGCTGGGATTGAAGTTTATGATATCCTGCGGGATGAATATGATATTCAGGCGGAGTTTGGTGATATAGGCAATATTTTGGCCTACGTTTCGGTCGGTGACCGACGCAAGGACATAGAACGCCTGGTCAGTGCCCTGGCGGAAATTCGGCGCCATTACAAAAAGGACAAGACCGGCATGCTGGAGGCAGAATATATTAATCCGCAGGTTGCCGCTGCGCCGCAGGCTGCTTTTTATGGTGATAAGATTTCGCTGCCGCTGTCGCAGACAGCAGGGCGTGTCTGTAGTGAATTTGTCATGTGCTATCCACCGGGAATTCCTATTCTGGCTCCGGGAGAACGGATTACGAAGGAAATTCTCGATTATATTTGTTATGCCAAGGAAAAAGGCTGTTCCTTGACGGGACCGGAGGATATGGACATCAATTATTTGAATGTTATGGCCGAGGAGGTTTAAATATGGAACTGTGGTTTACGGAAAAGCATACACCTAATGTAAATTTTTCAATAAAGACCGATCGTCAGCTCTATTCGGGGAAATCGGAATTTCAGCGCATTGATATCTTTGATTCACCGGAATTTGGCCGCTTTCTGACGCTTGACGGCTATATGATGTTGACCGAAAAAGATGAATTTATCTATCATGAAATGATTTCCCATGTGCCAATGGCGGTTAATCCGGCAGTCAAAAAAGTTTTGGTGATTGGCGGTGGTGATGGCGGAACCTGCCGGGAGCTGGTACGCTATCCCACGATTGCTTCCATTGATCTGGTTGAGATTGATGAACTTGTCGTTGAGGTCTGCAAAAAATATCTGCCGCAGACGGCGGGATGCTTTAGCGATGAGCGCATTCATTTTCACTTTGAGGATGGACTCAAATTTATCCGCCACTGTGAAAACGAATATGATCTGATCATCGTTGACTCAACCGATCCGTTTGGTCCTGGTGAAGGACTGTTTACCAAGGAGTTTTATGGCAATTGCTATAAAGCGTTGAAAGAAGACGGAATTATGGTCAATCAGCATGAGAGCCCTTTTTATGCGGAAGATGCCTATGCGATGCAGCGGGCACATAAGCGCATTGTCGAATCGTTTCCGATCAGCCGTGTTTATCAGGCCCATATTCCGACCTATCCGTCCGGTCACTGGCTGTTTGGGTTTGCCTCGAAGAAGTTTCATCCGATTCGGGATATGAACGCTGTTAAATGGAATGCTCTTGGGCTAAAAACGCGGTATTACAATACGCAGCTTCATGCGGGAGCGTTTGCCCTGCCAAATTATGTAGAGGAAATGATGCGCGATGTTGAATAGAAATATAGAGACTTTTTTAGGCTGTGATAAGGAATATGATGCATCGCGGATCGTTGTCTTTGGGGCGCCGTTTGATTCGACGACATCCTATCGTCCGGGAACGAGATTTGCCAGTCGGACGATGCGGGCTGAGTCCTATGGACTGGAAACGTATAGCCCTTATCTTGATCTCGATCTTGAAGATACGGCTGTATTTGATGGCGGAGATCTTGAACTTTGTTTCGGGGCCCCGGAAAAGGCATTGGCTGCCATTGAAGAATTTACGGCAGAGGTACTGAATGATGGGAAACTGCCGTTGATGATCGGCGGTGAGCACCTGGTCACTTTGGGGGCGGTGCGGGCCGTGGCAGAAAAATATCAGGACCTTCACGTGCTGCATTTTGATGCTCATGCCGATTTGCGCGAGGAGTACTTGGGAGCAAAGCTTTCCCATGCGACGGTCTTGCACCGGGTTTGGGATATCATCGGTGATGGGCGGATTTTTCAGTTTGGTATTCGCAGCGGGGAACGGGCGGAGTTTCAATGGGGAAAAGACCATGTGGCGACGCATAAGTTTGATTTTTCGGGGCTTGATGAGGTTATAAAGCAGCTTCATGATAAACCGGTTTATTTCACGCTGGACCTTGATGTACTCGATCCGTCCGTTTTTCCTGGGACCGGAACACCAGAGGCGGGGGGCGTATCCTTTTTAGAACTGCTTGGAGCCTGTCGTAAGCTCGATAAGCTGAATATTGTCGGCTGTGATATCAATGAACTTTCCCCGCCGTACGATCAGAGCGGTGCGTCAACCGCAGTGGCCCTGAAGATTATGCGGGAAATTTTGCTAACCCTGGAAAAAAAACATATTAAATAAATTGCCTGAAAATAGGAGGAATATAGTATGGGAAAAGCTTTAATTATTGGCTGCGGCGGTGTTGCCGGTGTAGCAATTCACAAATGCTGCCAAAACAGTGATGTGTTCGAGGAAATCTGTATTGCCAGCCGCACGAAAAGCAAATGCGATGCATTAAAGGCGAAACTTGATGGTGGTAAAACTAAGATCAGTACGGCGCAGGTGGATGCCGACAATGTTGAGGAACTCATTGCCCTGATCGAAAAGTACAAGCCGGATGTTGTTTTGAATTTAGCCCTGCCCTATCAGGATCTGACGATTATGGATGCCTGTCTGGCAACGAAGACGCATTACATTGACACGGCCAATTATGAACCGATTGATACGGCGAAATTTGAATACAAATGGCAGTGGGACTACCGCGAACGCTTTGAAAAAGCGGGCATCACGGCCCTCCTCGGCAGTGGTTTTGATCCGGGCGTTACGGGTGTGTTCAGCGCGTATGCGATGAAGCATTATTTTGATGAAATTCATTATATTGATATTCTCGATTGCAATGGTGGCGATCATGGCTATCCGTTTGCGACAAATTTTAATCCGGAAATTAATATTCGTGAAGTTTCGGCCAATGGGAGTTATTGGGAAAATGGTGAATGGATAGAAACCGAACCGATGGAAATCAAGCGCAGCTATGATTTTGATCAGGTCGGCGAAAAGGATATGTATCTTTTACACCATGAGGAACTTGAATCGCTGGCGCTCAACATCAAAGGTATTAAGCGCATTCGTTTCTTTATGACCTTCGGGCAGAGTTATCTGACCCATCTCAAGTGCCTTGAAAATGTCGGCATGACTTCAATTGAGCCGATTGAATTTGAAGGCAAGAAAATTGTTCCGCTGCAGTTTTTAAAAGCGGTATTGCCGGATCCGGCCAGTCTCGGCCCGCGTACGGTGGGAAAGACAAATATTGGTTGCATTTTCCAAGGGATCAAGGACGGGCAGGAAAAGACCTATTATGTCTACAATGTCTGCGATCATCAGGAATGTTACAAGGAAGTAGGCTCCCAGGCCATTTCCTATACGACCGGTGTTCCAGCAATGATTGGGGCGATGCTGGTTATGAACGGCAAATGGCGTAAGCCGGGTGTTTACAATGTTGAGGAATTTGATCCGGATCCGTTTATGGAAGAACTCAATAAATGGGGCCTGCCGTGGCAGGAATCTTTTGCCCCTAAACTGGTGGATTGATGATGGAGTTCCAGGGAGAATGGCAAAAACTGCCGACACCGTGTTATGCGGTTGCCGAAGAATTACTGGAAAGAAATTTGCTGCTGCTGCAACGGGTGGCAAAGCAGGCCGGATGTCATATCCTTCTCGCCCAAAAAGCATTTTCGATGTTTCATTTCTATCCGTTGATCGGCCGGTATCTGTCCGGGGCAACGGCGAGTGGACTTTATGAAGCGAGACTGGCCCATGAAAAAATGCCTGGGAAAGAAAATCATATATTTTCTCCGGCTTATAAGGAACAGGAATTTGACGAAATAACAGCCATTTGCGATCATATTGTGTTCAATTCCTTTGCCCAGTGGAAAAAATTCAAGGGGGCGGCTTTAGCTGCCGGATGCGAATGCGGGCTGCGTATCAATCCGGAATATTCAACCCAGGAGCACGCAATTTATGATCCCTGTGCGCCTGGCTCGCGCCTGGGGATAACTTTGGCCAATTTCGAGTCTCAAGAGCTTGACGGGATTAGCGGGCTGCATTTTCATACGCTTTGTGAGCAGGATGCCGATGCACTTGAGGCAACGCTGCAGGCCGTTGAGGCAAAGTTTGGCTCTTGGCTGGGACAGATGAAGTGGCTTAACTTTGGCGGGGGACATCATATTACCAGGCCGGGATATGATATTGAGCGCCTGATCAGTTGCATCAGGCGGATAAAGGAAAAATATGATGTTGAGGTTTATCTTGAACCGGGAGAAGCGGTAGCGCTCAATGCAGGCTTTTTGGTGTCAGAAGTTCTTGAAATCGTCGATAATGATTTGAAATCGGCGATTCTTGATACATCGGCGGCTTGCCATATGCCGGATGTGCTGGAAATGCCGTATCGACCGCAGATCCTTGATGCTGGCGAGCCGGGGGAAAAGGAATATACCTATCGTTTGGGCGGACCAACCTGTCTGGCGGGGGATATCATCGGCGATTATTCGTTTTCACAGCCATTACGCATTGGGGACCGGCTGGTTTTTTGTGATATGGCAATCTATTCGATGGTGAAAAACAATACTTTTAACGGGATGGGCTTGCCGGCAATTGTAGCACTGAGCAAGGATAACAGTATTCAGGTTGTCCGGCGTTTTGGGTATGAAGATTTTAAAATGAGGTTGTCTTGATTTGGAGGCACCGCACTGAAAAGGCTGCGGTGCCTCTGTATTTTTGCCGGCAGGGAAAATTAGCGGCAAAGGCGAATTACATAAGATTATGGCATTATAAAAATAAAGGAAAATATTTAATAAATTACGCAGCACACTTTTTAGTTGCTGCCGAAGATAGAGGGTAAGGTGTATCATGCAAAAAAAGTATAAAGCGACAGGGGCTCTGCTATTAAGTGCGGCTGGATTTGCGGCTACATATTCGCAGACGGCAACTTTTGCTGGCGGATTGCTCAACAGTGGTTGTCTGGCAGCAATGCTTGGTGGGCTGGCTGATTGGTTTGCGGTGACAGCCCTGTTCAGAAAACCGCTGGGAATATCCTATAAAACAGAAATTCTAATACGAAATCGGGCACGCATCATGCAGGCGATACTCGAATTTACCGGCAAAGATCTGCTTAATGCAGAAAATATTATGAAAATTGTCCGCAGCTATGATACCGCCCAAATGCTGCTACGTTATCTGCAGGATTTTGGTGGCAGTGAAAAGATAAAGCGGCTGGTTCACAGCTTTGCCACTGTTATATTGGCGGAAGTCGATTCGGGCAGGATTGGCCATGAACTATCAAAACCATTGCAACATCTGCCTTCACCAGGACTTGGCTCGTTCGGGATTGAGGTGCTGACAGCAGCACTGCAATCCAGGCATTTTAGCCGCGTAGCAGAGGCGATCATTTCTCTGGCCGGAGATTTTTTACATCAAGCTCCTGTGCAGAAAACACTTAAAGATATGGTTTCGGGAATTCGACAGGCCTATGAAAATGGTTCTGCCGGGCGGAAAATGATGCTACAGATGCTCGATCTTTCCGACGAACGACTGACAGAACTAGTGACAGAAGAGCTGGATAAATATTTGCAAGCCCTGGAACAGGAAGGGCATCCTGTCCGTTTGCAAATGATAGCGTTTCTGGGGGGGAAAATAGCCCAGCTTAACGAAAGTGAAGGGTATTTTACGCTGATGCAGGGATGGGAAGGCAGATTGCTTTCCAGTGAAAAAAATATTACAACTGCCGTCAAGATTTTTTTGACGGCAGTTGTGACAGGTTCGGCAGAGGAAACCAATGGCGTCGTCGCCGTGGATCATTTTTTTGCCCGGCTCGACGCTGATCCGGATATGCAGCGCAGCCTGGACCAGGGATTCAAGCACTTGTTGGAGGATTTTCTTAAGGGACAGCAGCCTGCGATTTTAATGATTATTGAAGAAAAATTGGCACGGTTTTCGGATGAAAAATTAGTTCAGTTTGTGGAAGAACGAATTGCCGATGATTTGCAGATGATACGAATCAACGGTTCGCTTGTCGGCGCATTTGTCGGCATGATTTTGTATGTAGTGACCTTTATGGCAGAGAGGATGTGGAGCTGATGACGTGGGGCAACAAAGCTGATAAAACACTTGCTGGGGCTGCACTGCTGTTTGCTGGAGCACTGGTTTTAAAATTGGAAAATCCGCAGAGCCTGGGAGCGGCATTTTTATTGTTCTGCTCCGAAGCGGCTCTGATTGGCGGCGTGGCGGACTGGTTTGCCGTGACGGCCCTATTCAAAAAACCACTCGGTTTTCCGTATCATACGGCTATTTTACCACGGCGGAGGGTACAGTTTACCGCAGCCTGTGTGAAACTGGTTCAAGATGAATTTTTTTCTAAAAAAAATATATTTCGCCGCATCCGGCGCTTGAACTTTTTATCGTTAGGACTGGATTGGCTTGATCGCACAGAAAGAAAGGACGCGCTAACCGGTCTTGTCCTGCAGTATGTGCAATATAGTATTGAGCAGCTGGATTTTAACCGAATAGCTCAAAAAAGTGAAAGCGAAGTGAAAAACTTTCTCTGCCGATATCCGGCCCAGGACGTTTGTGCGAATCTTGGGACCTGGATGGTTGAAAATGACAAGGATCAAGAACTGTTTTCGCTGGCATTGCAGGCCATTCGAGCCCAGGTACAGGGGGAAGCAGGCAAAGCCAAAATAGAAAATTTTTTGGTGGATTTTGGTCGAAAAAAAACGCAAAACAGTTTTTTGTCTTTACTGAGTGGTTTGGCTGAAATGACTAATTTATTGAATTTCAGTGATTCAGCAGCTGCCCTGCAGGAAGAAGTTTTACGGCTGCTGACACGCCTTGAGATGAGGGACAATACGCTTCGGTGCCAGCTGCTTGGCTGTGCACGCGAGGTAGTTGCTGAGACGATTTACTCGCCGGGCTGGCAGAATCTGCTTGTACAATGGCGTGATGACCTAATGGAAGATCTAAAGCTGACACCATATATAGAGTCATATTTGAAGGATCTGTCCATGCAACTGTCTGTGCAGGATACGGGGGAACCGACGGAACTTTTTTCTGCCTTGCAACGGATCGTCCGCCGGGAAATTGAAAATGGCATTGCGGTTTTACGACGTGATTCAGCGATGCAGAACGAAGCCGATCGCTTACTGTATGATATGGCCGGGCGGACTTTATTGCAGGCACAGCTGATGGTCGGCAGTGTCGTTGAAACAGCTCTTGACAGCATGTCGGACGAACAGGTCAATCAGCTGGTATATAGTCGGGTGGAACCGGATTTACTCTGGATCCGAATGAATGGTTCCATTGTTGGTGGCGCTATTGGTGCGATGCTCTTTTTAATATTGCACGTTTTCTAAAGATGATGTTTGAGGGAGTTTTGTGAGATAGTCGATTCTGGCTGAAAATGGCTTGTAGAGGCTGTTTTTGTTCGGCAGTGAAAAATAAATCAGAGAGTGTGAATGAAACGTGAATCCATCTAAGATGTTTAATGTTCTCGATGTATCAAAGTGGCACTTGAATCCCTATCAGATATTGACGCTTGGTTTTGCGGTGCTGATTTTGGCCGGTACTTTTTTGCTGATGCTGCCTATTTCCTCGCGGTCAGGGCAGATTCTTCCCTTTATTGATGCCCTGTTTACGGCGACCTCGGCATCCTGTGTTACGGGGCTGGTTGTTGTCGATACCGGTAATTACTTCTCCTTGTTTGGTCAGCTGGTTTTGATTTGCTTAATCCAGATTGGGGGGCTGGGAATTATGACGATGACGACCTTGATGGCAGTCATTCTGGGGCGCCGTATTCAACTGAGCAATCGCCTGTTGATCCAAGAATCTTTGAATCAGTTGACGTATCAAGGGGTTGTACGGCTGGTTTTATATGTCATAAAATCAACATTGCTTATTGAGTTTATTGGCGGCTCTGTCCTGGCCCTGCGCTTTGCTGCCGATTATGGCTGGGCGGGGGTTTATTATGGTTATTGGCATGCCGTATCGGCTTTTTGTAATGCCGGTTTCGATGTCTTTGGCGGAACAGAAATTTTTCGCTATATTGATGATCCAGTGGTCAGTCTGGGCATTCCGGCCATGATTATTCTTGGCGGGATGGGTTTTTCTGTTCTGTCTGATATATGGCAGAACCGCCAGTGGCAGCGCATCAGTGTACAGAGCAAAGTAGTCCTTTCCATGACAGGGATATTGCTTTTTGTCGGTACGGTGGTGATCTTCATCCTCGAGTATACAAATGAGGCAACCTTGGGATCGCTTTCTCTGGGGGGGAAAATCCTGGCCAGCTTTTTTCAGTCGACAACGGCCAGAACAGCCGGTTATCAGATGTTTAACAATGGATCACTCAGTGAGGCATCCCTTCTTTTTATGCTGTTGCTGATGTTTATTGGTGCATCTCCGGGATCGACCGGGGGCGGGATTAAGACCTCAACTTTTGCTGTTATTGCTGCTTCTATCTGGAGCCTGGTGCGAGGGAAGCCCGAGGTTACTTTATTTAAGCGCAGTGTCGATCCGCAGCTGATTGCCAAATCCCTGGCCTTGTTTTTTATTGCAGCGACCATGATTTTTGTGGTGACCATGTATTTGTGCGTATCGGAGCAACTACCCATGATAAGGGTCGCCTTTGAGGTGGTTTCGGCGTTTGCTACCGTTGGTTTATCAACAGGAATAACGCCGACCTTGTCGGCCGGCGGTAAATTTATTCTTGTATTGATGATGCTGATCGGCCGTGTCGGTATTTTTACTTTTGCCATGGCCATTGCTTTGCAGGGACGAAAAAAAGGGCAGCTGCGACATCCGCAGGGGAAATTTACAATTGGCTAGCAACAGGATTAAATAAACTCAAAGCCAAACCTCCTGCCGGGAATAATGTAGTTTAAGAGAAATTCCTCTTCGCTTAGCACGCGTCCGACGACGTTTACACGGGGATCGGCCGGTTGTGGCCGCTGGATGATTTGAAGTTCGCCCATATAGCGCAGGTATTCCTTGTTATCGAGGGTTATGGCGCCGTAGGGGCGAACTTTATTGTTTTCCGGCTCGATAATGTGATCATTGAGCATTAGCCGGCTTTCCTGCGCCCGAATCGCATCTCGTGCTTCATCAAGGCGGGCAGTAAACGGTGACCGCAGGAGTTTTTGCAGGAAGAGATTTTGGGTAGTAAGCTGGGCCTTGATCATGACGATGTTTTTCTCAACCTGCGTCAAGACTTTGAGTTCTTCCTGGGAGGGGAGCGAATCACCAATGAACACGGAATCAAGTCCGATGGCACTGAGGTGTCTGGCAGCCAGGCTTACATCAAAATCACGGTGCATCTCCAGTGTCGGCAGCCCCGCTTTTAAAGGGGAACGGCGCCGGTTGCGACTTGGAATAAAGGCGCCGACCTTAATGCCAGCCTTATGCAGCATCGCATTTTTCCGGACGAGAGTCTCTTCAGAAAGTCCGGTTGCTTCACGTGGATAAAAATTATGCAGAGCATCAATATTGGAGAAATTTGCCTGGTTTTGCAGCAGATCCATCAGGTTTTTGGCTGTAATCGTCGAGGCATTGAGCTGGATTCGCATTTTTTGTGTATTGCGGCTCAGGCGGGCAATCTCCTCGCTGCTGTAGCCGTCATCGAGTCGCAAGGTCGTAATGCCGAGGAATTGAAAAGCTGACAGGCTGAACTTTTCGATTCCCAGCAGACGCAGCATCGACGGTGAAATATCGCTGATGATTTCCAGTTGCTTGCGTTTGGCGGCCTTAAATATAGAACCTACTTCAGCTTTAAAGGCTGTAATATCTGTTTCGGGAATATGAAAGGAAGTAAAAATACGCTGCACGCCGCAAGCGGCAGCGCTATCAATTAAAGCCAGATTTTCTTCAAAGGTATTATCTAATCCAAGGTAAATCGCTATACCGGTTTGCATGAAAACAACTCCTTTTGGTTTCAGTGTGTGCGAGCGGCCTATTCTTCAGGATCGGTAAAGCCGATGACCCAGGTGGCAG
Organism: Selenomonadaceae bacterium; assembly: GCA_051653465.1. Taxonomy (GTDB): domain Bacteria; phylum Bacillota; class Negativicutes; order Selenomonadales; family Selenomonadaceae. Next base: position 51,810 of record JBOFWE010000169.1, read on the forward strand.
CAAATCCGGCAAGGTAAGCTGTCAAAAGACCAAGTATGTAAGCGGGAATATTATTGGTGCTGGCGGCAAGCGGCAGCCCGGAGAGACCGATAGAACTCGATCCGACCGCATTCAGTGCCTGCAGGGCCCCGCCGCAGGCCCCACCAATACAGGCACCGATAAAAGGCTTCCCCAGTGGCAAGGTCACGCCGTAAATCAGGGGTTCACCGATGCCCATAATTCCTACCGGCAGCGCATTCGCAATGATTTTTCGCAGGCGTTTATTCCTGGTGCGGCAGTAGACAGCGGCGGCTGCACCCACCTGACCGGCACCGGCCATCGCTAAAATGGGCAGTAAAATGGTGATGCCCGAGCGATTTAACAGTTCGGCATGAATCGGAGTAATTCCTTGATGCAGCCCGGTCATGACCAAAGGCAAAAAAGTTCCGCCCAGGACAAAGCCGGTAAAAGCTCCGCCATCGGCAACGGCTTTAGCGGCAGCAAAACCAATGTTTTCTGAAATTAAACCGCCGAGTGGTTGCAGCATAAATATCGCGGCAAAGGTGGAAATGATAATTACTAACAGCGGTGTTAAGAATAAATCAAAAAGTTCAGGGATCAACCGATGAAGGTGTTTTTCCAGCCAGGAAGAAAAGGCTACGACGAGCAAGACTGCAATGATGCCGCCACGACCGGGCTGAAGGACCTGGCCAAACAGTTCAATTGAGCTGAGCCCTGGATGGGAAATAATGACAGCCATAGTGCCGCCGAGCATAGGGGAAGCACCAAATTCTCTGGCAGCATTAATGCCGACAAAAATATTGATGCCCCAAAAAGCAGCATTGCCGGCAATCTGGAGCAATTGGATCATCGGATCCCATGCAATACCGGGAGCGGCTTTTAGCACGACATTTAAGAGCCCGGTAATCAGGCCGCAGGCAATAAAGGCAGGGATCAGCGGCAAAAAAATACTGGCAATGCGCTTTAACAGAAGCTTAAACGGCGTAGCATTTTTTTTGCGGATTTGTTCATGAAGCTCTTGTCCTTGGCCGATCTGCGGCGCCGACGGTGCAGGTTCAGCTCCAACGAGCAGCTCGCTAAAGGCTTTATGTACCTGAATAACTCTTCCTGGCCCTAGGATAATCTGGAGTTCATCCCCAGCATCATGGAGGCCGAGGACGCCGCTAACCTGACTGAGGGCGGTGAGGTCGAGGTTGTTTTTGTCTTTAAGTACAAGGCGCAGCCGCGTCATGCAGTTTTCTGCCCGCAGAATGTTTTCTTTCGGCCCGACGAGAGCATAAATATCTTTGGCAATTTTTTGCGGATTCATGGCTGCACCTGCCTGTTTGCCGCCGGTTGCGACGGGCAGTTTTGCAAAGCTTCGCTTATAAATCCCTGGTGCCTGGTCAAAAGCTCAGAGGCAGTGTTTAGATCAAGGTTGCCGAGTAGCATGAAAATTGCCAGTTTAGCCTGTCCTTTTGTGGCCTGTAAGGCAGCAGTCGCGGCTTCACGGTTGACCCCGGCTGCTTCCATGACAATGCGGCAAGCGCGTTCCTCCAATTTTTTGTTAGAGGCCTTTACATCAACCATCAGATTGCCATAGACTTTCCCTAATTTGATCATGGCACCGGTGGAGAGCATATTGAGAATCATTTTTTGGGCGGAACCTGCCTTCATTCGAGTCGAGCCGGTGATGACTTCAGGTCCGACGGCCGCAGTTATGGGAATCTGGGCCGCCGCCGCCAGTAGGGAATCGGGCGTGCAGTCAATGGATATAGTGGCAGCGCCAATACTGGCAGCATATTGAAGACCGCCGATCGCATAAGGGGTGCGCCCTGAAGCGGCGACGCCAACAATGACATCGTTGGCGGTTATATTTTCTCTGGCAAGGTCTGATGACGCCAGCGTTGCAGAATCCTCGGCCCCTTCCTGCGCTTTGAACATTGCCGCCGTTCCACCGGCAATGATTCCCTGGACCATCTCTGGACTTGTGCCATAGGTTGGTGGACATTCAGCGGCGTCTAAGACACCAAGGCGTCCAGAGGTGCCGGCGCCAATATAGAATAAGCGCCCACCTTTTTTTAGTCGGTCAGCGATGCAGTCGATTGCTGCTGCGATTGCTGTTGCAGCTTTTTCGACGGCAAATGCCACTTTTTTATCCTCATCATTTATGATTTTTACGAGGGATAGCGTGGAAACTTTATCGATATCCAAACTGGCCGGATTGCGTGTTTCAGTTAATATTTTTTCAAGATGAATCATAAAACAGCTTCTTTCTTTGTGAAATTTGTCTGATAGTATTATTAGACGCGGTTGCGTGGAAATCCTGTAAGGCTCGATCGGATTCGGGATTTTGGGTAGACCTGATTGACTTCATGAATCTTGTCTACTATAATGAGCAAGAATAATTATCCAGTTAAGAAAGTCTGACAGGGTCCTTTGATCAAAAGGGGGAGGCTCTGTATTTTTGTAGGAAAGAGTAAGTGGTGGATAGAGATGAAAGATTTGAACTGGAAAAGAAATGTTTTTGTATTGGCGTTTAGTGCCGGCTGTACTTCAGCGGGCTATACCATGCTGATTCCTTTTTTGCCCATGTATTTATTGGACCTTGGGGTGGCGACGGAAAATGTAGCCATTTGGTCAGGCGTCGTTTTTTCTATAACCTTTTTTGTAGCAGCGGTGATGGCACCGCTTTGGGGAAAATTAGCCGATAAAAAAGGCAAGAAGCTTATGGCTTTGCGGGCTGGTGGCGGGCTGGCTCTCGCTTATTTTTTGGGGGCCATTGTCTCGAGTCCGGAACAGTTGTTTTGGGTCAGAGTTCTGCAAGGGATTGCCAATGGTTTTTTGCCGGCTGCACTCGCTATTGCCTCTTCGTCGGCCCCGCAGGAGAAACTCGGCTACAGCCTTGGTATTGTGCAGACCGGGGTCATTATTGGTTCGGTCCTTGGCCCGCTTTTTGGCGGGGTGATCGCGCATGCAATAGGGATCAGAGCCTCTTTTGTTTTGTCTGGTATCGTGCTGTTGTTTGTTGTTCTGCTGGTAGCGTTGGCTGTCAGGGAGCCACAGGAAACTGCAGTTGAGCCAAAACTGAAAAACATGCAGTCACAGAGCATTTGGGAGGATCTTCTATATGCTGGCAGGAATAAAGTGCTGCTTGAAATGCTGGGACTGGCGTTTGTCATCAGTTTTGCCAATATGGTACTGCAGCCGGTGATAACCCTTTATATTGCGCAGATACAAGGATCCTTCGATGATATAATGTTGACTTCTGGATTTGTGTTCAGTCTGGGCGGAATTGCCGGAGCCATATCCACTACATTCTGGGGAACCTTTGGCCAGCGAAAAGGGTATTTTCTTGTATTGCTCATGGCATTTTGTGGTGCCGGCGTGTTTAATTTTTTGCAATATTTTCCAGTGACAGTGACTGGGTTTGCGGTGCTGCAGTTCTTTTTTGGCCTGTTTTTTGTCGGAGCCAATCCGGCAGTTAGCGCGATGCTGGTCAAGTCGACCGATCCGGATTTTCGCGGCCGGGCCTTCGGACTTATGACTACGGCCAATCAGTCCGGCGCTATGGTCGGGCCGCTTGTCGGCAGTCTGATCAGCACAATGCTGGGAATACGATTTGTCTTTTTATTTACCGGGCCACTGTTAGTCTTACTTGGTCTTTTTGTTTATACTAGGCATTTGGGCCGCAAAAACACTTGTCCGGGTCATTGATTTTTAAAAAAATTTGTGCTAGTATTCAGTTTGTGGCAAATAGAGATAATATCAGATGATTGAATTATACTTTTCAACCGCCTTTAAAACTGGATAATGTTTTATCTGCTTAGATCTATTGTGGACTGAGACAGAAAGGTAATAATCATACGATAGGATACGTCTGCCTTTCAGCTAAGTTTGCTGGAAGGCTTTTATTTTGCCAAAATTTATTTTTGGAGGAGAAAATGAACAGTACACGGGTGACAATTGCAACGTTAAGGGAAAGAAAGGCAGCCAGGACACCGATTACTATGTTGACCGCATACGATTACAGTATGGCCAGGATACTTGATGAAGCAAAAGTTGACATGCTTCTCGTTGGCGACTCTTTGGGCAATGTAATACTTGGGTATGAATCAACATTGCCGGTCACGATGGAGGATATGATTCATCATGGACGGGCCGTATGCCGGGGAACTAAATATTCCTTTGTTGTTGTCGATATGCCGTTTATGTCGTACCAGGTATCAGCGGCTGAGGCATTGCATAATGCCGGAAGGATTATGAAAGAAACAGGGGCACAGGCGGTAAAGCTTGAAGGCGGAATGGAAATACTTCCTGCTGTAAAGCAGATTATTGCTGCCGGGATACCGGTTGTCGGGCATCTTGGCCTGACGCCGCAGTCGGTGCATCAGCTTGGTGGGTTTAAGGTTCAAGGAAAGGATACGGCTGGGGCGCAAAAGTTGATTCGCGATGCGAAGGCTTTGAGTGATGCCGGAGTAGCTGCCATTACTCTTGAATGCGTACCGGCACGGCTGGCAGCTAAAATATCGGCTGAATCGGCGGTGCCGACGATCGGCATTGGTGCTGGCAGCGGTTGCGATGGACAGGTCCTTGTCGTCAATGACATGCTGGGAATGTATGACGGCTTTGTCCCTAAATTTGTGAAAAAATTTGCCGATATGAAATTGCAGATTAAGGCAGCTGCCGAGGAATATAAGCAGGCTGTAATAAACCGGCAGTTTCCGGCAGACGAACATACTTTTCAGATGAGCGATGAAGTGCTCGATAAATTGTATTGATGGGGGCTGCACAATGAAAATAAAAGTACTGTACACAGTCGCTGAGGTAAAGGAATATATTCATGATATAAAAAAAGCGGGGCAAAAGATCGGGCTTGTACCGACAATGGGGGCGCTTCATGAAGGACATCTGAGTTTGATGAAAGCCGCCAAGCAAAACTGTGATAAAGTCATTGCCAGTATATTTGTCAATCCTGTGCAGTTTGGCCCGCATGAGGATTATGATGCTTATCCGCGTCAGTTTGCTGAAGATTGTCAAAAGCTCGAGTCTGCCGGTGTAGATGCAGTCTTTCATCCGGCAGTGCAGGAGATGTACCCGGCTGGATATGCATCCTATGTGACGGTCGATGGCGATCTGACGGAAAAACTTTGTGGAGCCAGACGCCCGGGACATTTTCGCGGGGTGGCTACTGTCGTGACAAAATTAATAAATATAACGGAGGCTGACCGGGCTTTTTTTGGACAAAAGGATGCCCAGCAGGTTGTTGTCATCAAGCGTTTTGTCCGCGATCTGAATCTCAATGTCCAGGTCGAAATGGTTCCGATTGTGAGAGCGGGTAACGGACTTGCGCTCAGTTCACGTAATGCTTATCTGACGGAACCGGAAAAAGTGGCAGCACTTGTCTTGTCGCAGAGTCTGCAGCAGGCGCGGGATCTTTTTACCGGAGGGGAAAAGCGGGCCGATGTATTGAAAGATTTTGTCATAAAACATATAGAACAGGAAAAGCAGGTACAAATTGATTATGTGGAATTGTACACTTTCCCCGAGCTCGGGGAAGTAAAGAGAATAGCGGAACCATGTCTTCTGGCTATTGCTGTAAAAATTGGCAAAGTCAGGCTGATTGATAACACGATTTTGGAGGGATAAAAGATGATCTTAAATATGCTTAAAGCAAAAATTCATTGTGCAGTCGTGACGGAAGCTAATCTGCAATATATGGGCAGTATAACAATTGATGAAGACCTGATGAAGGCGGCACATATTTTGCCTAATGAACGCGTGCAAGTCGTCGACAATAACAGTGGAGCCCGGCTGGAAACCTACGTGATTCCGGGGAAGGCTGGATCGGGGGTCATCTGCCTTAATGGGGCAGCGGCTCGCCTCGTGCAGCCTGGTGACATTGTCATTATTATGGCTTATGCCTTTATGGAAGAAGCAGAGGCTGCCGGGCATGTGCCGACAGTTGTTATGGTAAATGAAAAAAACTCCATCTGTGAGATCCGTCATGTGGAACATCAAGGCCAGATTTCATGATTTGTGATGCATAGATAAAAATATAGCAGTCAGCACCGAGTTGTGCCGACTGCTATATTTTTTAGCTTATGCTTTAGTTGTTGTTTACTTTTTTTCGCGAAGAACAACTGGCCAGACGGTCCTGACAGATATCCTCGATCAGCAGCTTGATGATTACCGTGCAGGGAACAGCCAAAAACATGCCGGCTGGGCCAAGCAATTCGCCGCCAAAAATGATACTTAAAATAATGGCGACGGGATGGAGATTTAAGGATTTTCCGATTAGATAAGGATAAACGATATTGTGATTGATCTGTGTTAAGATAAGGTAAAAGATCAAGGTTTGTATTCCAAGGTAAGGGGTCTGGGTAGCGGTAAGCACCACGCCGAAGGCCGAGGCAGCTGTCGGTCCGATTACGGGAACAAATTCGCTGATGCCAGATAACACAGCAAAAACCGATGCGTAAGGAAGGTCGCGCAGTGTGAAATACGCAAAGACAATGCCGCCTGTCAGCAGGCAGATGACAAGCTGGCTGCGGATATAATCCTTTAATGCCTGCAAAATGCTATTAAAAAGGGCAATAACCCGGGGATAATCTTTATGCGGGAAAAAACCAGCCAAATAAGATTTGATTTCTTTGCCATCTTTTAACAGGTAAAAGGTGACAAAAATAATGATGATGAGATCGAGAAATTTATTAAACAGGCTCAGCAGCATTGCCAGTGAGGATTTCAGAGCCGCTACACTGAAGGTGGTCATCTCATTAAACAGGCTTTCAAATTCTTGGGCAATGAAATCGGAATGCCCAAGAAACGGCAGGCCCTGTAGGCTGTTTGCCAGTTGCGGCAGATCGGCAATAAATCTAGTGAAGGTGGGAATAAATGAGCGCGACAGCAAGGCCAGAGATCCGATGATCAGGGCAATAAAAGCCGTGAGCACAATAAAAGCAGCTAAGGATCGTGGTATTTTTTTGGCCAGGCGCTCAACACTGCTTTCAAGCAGCAGGCTTAAGAGCAATGAGATAAAAATAACAAAGGCCAGGGATTGAAAAAACCAAAACATTGAGAGTAGTAAGGAAAAGGTTATACCAAGAATAATAGATGTACGATATTTACGCCACATAGGGACCTCCTCAAAGACAGTTGTTGTATTTTTATTATAGCCGGTTTTCTTGAAAATAGATAAATTCCTGTGATATTTTTTTATAAAACCTTGTCTGTATATTGTATACATGATACAATAAAGACAGAAAAATAAATATAGGCAACGCTTACGGAGCTTATCCCGATTACTGCGAAAACTTTGAAGCGTAAGAAAGGGCAGGGAAAGACAATGAGAAAAGAACATGATTTTTTAGGTGAAATGGAAGTACCGGATGATGTCTACTACGGCGTTCAGACGCTGCGGGCACGGGAGAATTTTAATATAACAGGTGAAAAGCTTGATCCGGATTTTATAAAGGCGATGGCAATAGTAAAGAAGGCGGCAGCGATGGCCAATATGGCGACCGGCCGGCTAGAAGAAAAGATTGGTCAGGCACTTGTGGCGGCAGCAGATGAAGTCATCGCAGGCAAGTGGGTAGAGCATTTTCCGGTAGATCCAATTCAAGGTGGTGCCGGAACTTCGGTGAACATGAACACAAATGAAGTGCTCTGCAACCGGGCGCTTGAAATAATTGGCGAAGAAAAAGGCCGGTATGATATTATTTCGCCTAATAACCATGCTAATATGGCGCAGTCGACGAATGATGCCTTTCCTACCGGCATCAAGGTCTGTGTCAGCAATAAGAGCAAACCGCTTTTGGCAGCCTTAAATCGTCTTGTTGCGGAACTTGAAAAGAAATCTGTCGAGTATAAGGATATTTTAAAGATGGGCCGCACGCATCTACAGGATGCCGTGCCTGTCACACTGGGACAGGAAATGGCTTCGTATGCTTCCGGCATTCGCCGTGGGATTCGTCGGATTGAAAATGCGGTCAGTGCTGTACACACCGTTAACATGGGAGCTACGGCTGTCGGTACTGGACTGAATGCTGAAGCAGCCTATATCAACGAAGTCGTCCGGACTTTGTCAGAAGTGACCGGAGAAAAATTTGTAACGGCCGGGAATCTGATCGATGCGACGAATAATACGGATGTTTTTGCTGATGTATCGAGTTCGCTGAAAGTAACAGCTCTTGTCTTAATTAAGATGGCCAATGACTTCCGCCTGATGGCATCGGGCCCTCGCTGCGGATTAAATGAACTTAAGCTGCCACCGCGTCAGCCAGGGTCCTCGATTATGCCGGGCAAGGTAAATCCGGTAATTGCCGAAGTCCTCAACCAGACCTGCTATCAGGTAATCGCCAATGATATAGCAGTAACGCTTGGTGTTGAAAACGGACAGTTTGAGCTCAATGTAATGGAGCCGGTAATTGCGTTTAATCTGTTTAATTCCATGCGCTATATGACCAATGCCGTCAATACCTTTGTTGATAAATTGCTGATTGATCTGCAACCTAACAAGCAGCAGTGTGAAGAATGGCTTGATAAAAGCGTTGGCATTGTGACGGCACTGCTGCCGCATATCGGTTATGAAAATTCTTCGATGCTAGCTAAGCTTGCCTATACAACAGGCCGTCCGATACGGGAGATCATTTTGGAAAAAGGCCTGCTCACAAAAGAGGCTATGGAACATATCCTGTCTCCGGCAGAAATGACACAGCCGGGAATTGCCGGAGCAGATCTGCTGAAATAAAGAAAATTCATTTAAAACAAAGGCCCCAGGGAATATTTCCATGGGGCCTTTGTTTTATTTTATTTTGTTCAGCTGTGCAGCCAGCTCATCGGCTGCAGGATCACAGGCCTGCGGGGTCATAATCGGCTGATTGCCGAGCATCAGAAGGCCGCTGTCGGATATATAGGCGGAGGATGCTGCTGCATTATTGTGATAAGCCGCAGCTAAGTTGCCGGCAATAAAGTAAGCGCGTTCCTTGCCGCTCATGCCATCGATATCGCCGACGGTCATAAATACCTGATTGTGAATCTTTATCGTGCCGTTACTGACACTGACTATTTTATTACTGTATTCATTAAGTTTTTTCTCGTAATTGCTGCGACGATCCTGGTTGGAGGGATGATCGGAAGGTGAAAAAATTTCACCGACGAAATTGGTAGAGGACTCGCCTTGTTTTTCGATAACGCGCTGCCAGACAGCGGCGCAGGCTCCAGGATTATAACCGGCTCCCGTGATGTAGTCAAAAGCCAGATTGTCGGCTTCCCATTCCTGGGGCTTTGTCACCTGCGTGGCGGTGGCGTAGTTCGCAAAGATCGAGGCGGTTGCATTTCCAGCACTGCTGTTTTGCGAATTGGCATAGATTTGAGCGATTAATTCATATGGCATCGATTTGCCCATGCTTTTTGCCGGATGATCTTTTTGCCCATGTCCCATTTCATGAGCAATGACTACAGCAATTTCATCGGTGTTGGAAAGCAGGCTAAAAAGTCCGGTATTCACACTCATATTATGACCAAGAGAGCAAAAAGCATTAAAACTGGTATCGGGATTAATAAAATAATTATAAGGTTTTGAACTTATGGATGGGTCGCTGGCAGCGATAGAACTTGAAAGCCGGCTCATAACGCCATCGAGACGTTCATTAAGAGCCGGATCCTCATTGACGCCGTATTTGCTCTTGAGCTGTTCAAAAAACTCTTCCCGTCCGTCGTTATTGTAGTATTTGATTTCCTTATTGAGCTGAACATATTGAACACCAGCTCCGATCAGATTGCCCCAACCAGCTGCATGGGCGGTCGGTAATGGTTGGGCAGTGAAGGTAAGCCCGCAGCCGAGGCACGCAGTTATGGCGGCAGCAAATAATCTTTTTTTGAAAAAACGGTAATACATAATAGAAACTCCTTTTCAGTGAAAAAATTTAGACAATACGTGACATATTCTGATAAAAAAAGGAAAATCCTTTAACAGATACAGGAAATGAATAAAAAGTCTGAAATGGGATCAACTAAAGTCTGAGTTGGCGGGGCAGGAATGTGATCAATGGGCGGTAAAGCATTGAGATCAAAATGATGTGGAGGGGCAGTAGCAGAGTGGATTTTATCAGACGACTTACAAAAAAAGCAGCGGCAGCCTGTTGGTATAAGATCGTGAGCCATAGGGTATTAAGACCGAGGTCGATGATAAAAAAAACAAGGCTGCAAGCAGCGGTAATCCGCCCCAGAGACATCGATTGGCGATAAAAAATTCGCCCATACAAAAATCCGCTCAGGGCAGCACTGAACGTAAAACCGGGGAAATAAATTCCGGGAGAAAAGAGCAGGCACCCGATGAGATCTGCGGCTGCAGCCATGCTGGCACCGCGCCAGGGGCCGAAGATGGCTGAAAATATGGCAATCGGCAAAAAGGAAAAGCTGATGCGAAGAAACGGTGTCTGTAAGGAAAATATATGCGTCAGCAGGACGGTAAGGGCGATAAAGACGCCAGCAAATACTGCGGGAATGGTTCTGAAGTTGGACAAAAAACACACCTCCAAATTAGTTTTTTCGTTGCTACATAGCAAGAGGTGGGCTCTTTTATGCAGCAGCGGGATGCAGTGCCTGTACCGCAAGCTTGACGCTCTTCGTGCAGGTATCACCTCCCCGTTTACCTGCCACTTAACGCACAAACACTTACTCTGCTTTCTAACAGGTTTCATTATAGATTAAGCGGGAAAATCCTGCAAAATAATTGAAAATTTAGCATCAGGCAGGAAATATAAGTTAGCAAGACGAAAGTGTTGTTAATAAGCCAGGCAATACAGCATGAACCTGTGTTGTCTGAAAAAAGGGGGATATATATCATGGCAGCAGAAACAGTCATCCGCGCAAAAGACATTATGGCAAAAAAACTGATTACTGTCGGACCGAAAGAAACGGTCCAGGAGGTTGCTCGTCTGCTGGTAGAGCATAATATTTCCGGGGTGCCTGTGGTGGATGAAACCGGGAAACTTCTCGGCATTATCAGCGAAGGGGATCTCCTGCATAAAGAGGTTGCGCCCAAATTACCCAATATGCTCAATATTTTAGGAGCCATCATTTTCTATAATGGAGTAAAGGAATATAAGACGGCTTTTCAAAAGATGCTGGCTTCAACGGCGGAAGAGATTATGACAAAACGCGTTGTTTCCGTGGCCGAAGATGCTGATATAAGCGAAATTGGCGAGTTGATGCTTGAACATCACATCAAGCGGGTGCCGGTTGTTCGCGAGGGGATTTTAGTTGGAATTATCGGTCGCAATGACATGATGCGCCTGTTGCTCGAGTAAAATCCTCCATTGTGCTGGCTGTTTACTGTAATTTTATGGTAAAATAGCGGTGAAGATTAGGAGGTTAGTAAGTTGGAACAAATATTGGAGAAATATGCACAGCTGGTCGTTCGCACGGGGGTTAACCTGCAGCCAGATCAGTTATTGGTCATAAATGCGCCGATTGAGTGCGCAGCGTTTGCCAGAAAAATAGCCGGCGCAGCCTATGCGGCAGGGGCACATGATGTTATTGTCAGTTGGAATGATGAGAAAACGGCAAGAATCCGGTATGACATGGCCCCTATCGCTGTATTTGGTGAATTTCCTGAGTGGCGCAAGCAGCTTTACGTTGGTTATGCGCAGCAAGGAGCGGCCTTTGTGTCCATTCATGCGGCGGATCCGGAAATTTTCAGTGGGGTGAATCCTGAACGATTGGCTGCTGCCCAGCAGGCTGCGGGAGAAGCTTTGAAGGAATACCGGGAACGCATGATGACAAACAAAAATTCCTGGTGTGTGGTTTCGATTCCGACGGAAGCCTGGGCAAGAAAAGTTTTTCCAGGCGTTGATCCGGAATTGGCAGTTGAGAAATTGTGGCAGGAAATTCTTGCGGCCATTCGGGTAAATGCAAGCAGCAATCCGGTAGAAAATTGGGATTTGCATTTAGCCTATTTGGAAAAGGCACGAACTTTTTTAAATCGTCAGCGGTTTACGAGGCTTCATTTCAAAAATGGACGGGGAACGGATTTGCAGGTTGAATTACCGGAGGGGCATATATGGGCGAGCGGGGCAGAATATACGGAAGACAACATCCGCTTTGTGGCTAATATGCCAACGGAGGAAGTCTATACTCTGCCGAAGTTCGATGGCGTAAATGGTCGTGTAGTTGGCACGAAGCCCTTTGCCTACCAGGGAAGTCTGATCGAAAATTTTGTTTTGGATTTTGAAAAAGGGAAAGTTGTAAATTACAGGGCTGAAAAAGGACAGGAAGTTCTGGAAAATTTGATCCTTACGGATGCTGGTTCCTGCCGTTTGGGGGAAGTTGCCCTTGTTCCTGTCGATTCGCCTATTTCGCGATCAGGAATATTGTTTTATAATACTCTGTTTGATGAAAATGCCTCCTGCCATCTGGCTTTTGGTAAAGCATACCCTACTTGCCTCAAGAACGGGGAGAATATGACTCCGGCAGAGCGCGAAGCGGCCGGGATTAACGAATCCCTGTTGCACGAAGATTTTATGATTGGATCGGAAGATATGTCAGTTACCGGGATAACTGCAGATGGAAAAGAGATCCCGGTGTTTAGGGAAGGGAACTTTGTTGATTTTGACTGATGCCGGAGCTGGAGCCGTTGACAACGGCTCCGTTTTTTATTAGGAAGAGGAAAATTCTTGAACTCTTACAATGAAATAGTTATAATAGTATTGTTGTTTCTAAATAAAGGGATTTTGTATTTTTTTACTTATAAAATAAAGCGAAAACGAGAAGGTGTTTTTTATTATTAGGCGCGTGTTTAACAAAGAGGTAATGCAGGCCGTATGGCCGATCTGGCTGGGGTATTTGCCGCTTGGCTTTGCCGGCGGGGTATTATCACAGAAGGTTGGGCTGACTCCGGCAGAGATAGGTGTTATGTCAGTTCTGGTATTTGCCGGCAGTGGACAGTTTATTGCCTTGTCAATGATTGGCAGTGGAGCCGCTTCGATTGTATCTATTGTCATGACAACCTTTATCGTGAATTTGCGTCAAATGTTATATAGTTCAACCTTAGCCGGTTTTTTAACCGGTGAGTCGAAACAGTATCTGGGGATTTTTTCCCAGGGGATTACGGATGAAACTTTTGCGGTGAATTTGAATCATTTTACGGCAGATTCTCCTGTATGGGATGCGGATAAAGCCCTAGGGGTCAATGTTTTAGCCCATGGATGCTGGATTTTTAGCAATGTGCTGGGCAATGTTGCTGGCAATGTTTTAAATGTTGATATGGCTCTGGTCAGTTATACGCTGACGGCGATGTTTATTGGCTTGTGGTCGTTTCATTTTGGGCATAAACTGATGATTCTTATCGGGATATTCGCCGGAGCGTTGGCATTGGCCTTGTCGGGTTTTCTTGATCATAAGCTGCATATTGTAGCGGCAACAATTATCGCTGCGACTGCCGGTTGTATCCTGGAAAGTTGGTGTGAAAGATGAGCAGTCTTGATATTTTTTATTGTACCTTGGGGATGTGCTTTGTCACCTATTTACCAAGGGTATTGCCTCCTCTTTTGCTGGCCAACCGTGACATTTCACCGCTGCTTAAGCGCTGGTTGCAGTATGTTCCGACGTCGGTGTTTGGAGCGCTTGTTTTTTCTGAGATTTTTATCAAGGAGGGCGGTCTGGATCTGAGCTTGCTGAACATCAACTTGCTGGCATCTTTAGTGGTGCTGGCCGTTGCGGTAAAGACGCGTTCGTTGGCTAAGAGTATTGTCTGCGGCCTATTATCCTTCTGGCTGTTACAAAATATTATCTGTTAATATCTCATGAAGAGATCACGTCCAACGGACGGATCTCTTTTTCTTTATGAAAATAGCTGTGAGTGCAGTCGATTTTATGAGAATATGGTATACTTGTTAATGAAAAATAAAGAGTACTGTGAGGTCTGTAATGGGGAAAATTTGTGTTTTGGCAGAAAAACCTTCTGTAGGGCGCGACTTGGCTCGTGTTCTTGGTTGCACGAAAAATGGCAATGGCTGTATAGAAGGAGAAAAATATATTGTGACCTGGGCGCTTGGACACCTGGTAACGCTGGCGGACCCGGAAACTTATGGCAATGATTATAAGTCATGGCGGATTGAGGATTTGCCGATGATTCCAGACGAGCTTGAGTTAGTCGTGATCGGGCAGACCGCAAAACAGTATCAGGCGGTTAAACAGCTTTTACGCCGCAGTGATGTGACAAAAATTATAATTGCTACAGATGCCGGACGGGAAGGCGAACTCGTGGCCCGGTGGATTTTGGAAAAAGCAAAGGTAAATAAACCACTCCAGCGCTTATGGATTTCTTCGGTTACGGATAAGGCGATAAGGCAAGGCTTTGAAAAACTAAAAGATGGGTCTGAATATGAGAATCTCTATGCATCAGCAGCGGCAAGAGCAGCCTCTGACTGGTATGTTGGCATTAATGCAACGCGGGCCCTGACCTGCAAGTTTAATGCACAGCTTTCCTGCGGACGGGTGCAGACACCAACACTGGCTATTATTGCGGAAAGAGAAAAAGAAATTCAGGCTTTTGTGCCACAAAAGTATTATGGAATAACGGCAAAAAGCCAGGGGATATCCTTTACATGGCAGGAAAAGAAAAACAAGGGGTATCATTCTTTTGATTTGGGAGTGGTAAAGGCGCATTGCCAAGGACTCGCCGGTAAAAAAGCTTGCATTAAAGAGATAAAAAGAACAGCAAAAAAAGAATTTTCACCGCAACTCTACAACCTGACTGAATTACAGCGTGATGCGAACAGACTGTTTTCTTATTCGGCTAAGGAGACGCTCGGCATTATGCAAAAATTATACGAAACTCATAAGGTTTTGTCGTATCCGCGAACCGATTCAAGATTTATTTCAGCGGATATCGTGCCGACACTGAAGGAACGCCTAAAGGCATGTGGCATCGGACCTTATACAAAAGCGGCATTTGTTGCCAGCAAACAGTTGCAGTCGAATTCTCATTTTGTTGATGACACGAAGGTTTCGGATCATCATGCGATCATCCCGACGGAACAGTTTGTAAATATGGCAGCCTTTACTGACAGAGAAAGAAAAATTTATGATCTGGTGGTGCGGCGGTTTATTGCCGTGTTGTACCCACCCTTTGAATACGAACAAACCATTGTTCAGGCGGAAATCGGCACGGAACGGTTTGTTGCCCAGGGGAAAATTATAAAAAATTCCGGCTGGAAAGAGGTTTATCAAAAGGCTTGGCCGGCTGATACCTCCGAGGGAA
>JBOFWE010000170.1:0-7540 GCA_051653465.1 Selenomonadaceae bacterium
CAATAAAAAAGGCCCCGCGCAAGCCACGCGAAGCCTTAAATTTACTACTGGCAGAGAGGGTGGGATTCGAACCCACGGTCCCTTGCGGAACACTTGATTTCGAGTCAAGCACCTTCGACCACTCGGACACCTCTCCAAATGTTCTTTACAGAACATAAAGTATTATATCACAGCTTTTTACAAATGTAAAACAAAAAAATCACAACGAATCCCTGTTTCTTGTTCCAGTGGATTTTTCTAATCCGCTTTGCTGCGGCACTGAGCAAAAAACCGCTTCATAATTTCCGTGCACTGATCCTCCAGTACTCCGGCGCGTACTTTCAGCTGATGATTGAGCGCCTTGTTATCGACTACGTTGAACAGTGATTCTGCGGCACCAGCCTTGTAATCCGGGCTGCCATAGACGACCCGGTCAATCCGGCTCATAATCAAAGCCCCGGCACACATCGGACACGGTTCAATGGTCACATAAAGCGTCAAGCCGCTCAGCCGCCATTTTTTCAATTTGCGGCAAGCCGCCTGGATGACAATCAATTCAGCATGGGCCGTGGCGTCGTGCCAGCTTTCACGCCTATTGTGTCCGGCAGTGACAACCTGCCCCTGTCCGTCTACCAATACAGCACCAATTGGTATTTCTCCCAAAACAAATGCTTTCTCGGCCTCAGCCAAAGCCAGCTTCATGTAGACCTCATCCTGATCGATCATTTCCGGTACACGCTCCCTAAGGTTTTGCCAGCATTATACCGTATTTTTTCAGCTTCGTCAAAGTCACTTCAGACAAAACTCTACTTATTGCCATTTCCAAGTGCCTGTGTTTTGGCAAGGGTATTTTGCAAAACGGACTGGAACGATTCCGCTTTTCCCTTGTTTTCTTGCCCATATGTTTTTTGTTCCCAGGCCCCCGGCTGATACAAATCATAACGACCAACTGCCGAAGCCCTGGTAATACGTGCGATTCTCGCAATCATTTGAATCCCTCCTTGTCTGTAACCACCACAATCCATGTGTCAATATTATATCGTCATTTCTTGTAAAAAATTAAGACCTTTTACCCAAATATATGAAAAAACTTTTGCATTGTAGGAAATTTGTTCTATTAAATCCTTTATTTTAAAAATATAGAAATTTTTAGTTTTTTATCTTATAATGATCTTATATTATTCATACTGCGCATGAATTTCATACATGATTTTCATCATCATATCACAAGGAGTTATCACCATGGAATTAAATCAGCTTGAGTACTTCCGCGCCCTCGCTCATATCAATCACTTCACGCAAGCCGCCGAAAGCGTATCCTTATCTCAGCCTGCCCTGAGTCGTTCTATCAGTAAACTGGAAAAAGAACTCGGAGTCCCCCTCTTTAATCGTATCGGGAAAAAAATCCAGCTAACTGCTTATGGCTCCGCTTTTCTTACGCATACAGAGCGGGCCCTGCAGGCAATCGAAAATGGCAAACAGGCCCTCGCCGATCTGGCAGCTCCTGACCAGGGCGTTGTTCACCTCTCCTTCCTGCATTCACTCGGCACCTATCTGATCCCGATGCTGCTGAGCAACTTCAAAAATCAATATCCAAAAATCCAGTTCAAGCTCAACCAAAAGAATTCTGCCCGGCTGACCGAGCAATTGGTCGAAGGGGCCATTGACCTGTGCCTGTGCTCAACGCTGATGACCACCGATACGCTGGGCTGGGTCTCTTTGTATTCTGAGGAACTCTTCATTATCCTTCCGACCTCGCACCCACTGGCAAATCGCCGCACGCTGCGCCTGGAAGAAATTGCCGAGGAACCGTTTATTACCTTTAAGCCGCTGTATGGGCTGCGCCTTTTATCAGACCAGTTCTTTGAAACCGCCTCCATCCGCCCCAAAATAACCTTTGAGGGCGATGAAATCATGACGGTGGCCAGTCTTGTTGCTGCAAATCTCGGAGTCGCCCTGATTCCCAAAATTCCCGGACTCGAAAATCTGGACCTGGTATTTATTCCGGTATCAAAGCCTGTCTGCTCACGCGCGATCGGGCTTGCCTGGAATACCAACAAATACCTGTCGCCGGCAACCCGGAAATTCCAGCAATTTGTGATTGATACCTTTACCGACCAAAATGCCATTGCGACAGCCCCCTATATCAAGCCTAAAAGGCCCTAATCCACCGCTTCGCTCCCTTGAAAAACACACTTGACTCTCAGTAAAATACATGGTATCATAAAACGGTATTCAGGCTGTACCGATTGAGCTCACATGTTTTTGTAAGTCATTGATGGCACGATGATTTACAAAGGCATGTGAGCTTTTTGTCTGTACAGAGAGTATATAATATTTTTTCAGGAGGTACCTACGATGAACAAAGGTACAGTAAAATGGTTTAATGCAGATAAAGGATTTGGTTTTATTTCCAATGCCGATGGTGGCGAAGATGTATTCGTACATTTTTCAGCAATCGTTTCCGATGGCTTCAAAACCCTCAACGAAGGCCAGGAAGTCACTTTTGATGTAGAAGCTGACAGCAAAAACCCAAGCAGAAGCAGAGCAGTAAACGTTCAGGCTCTCTAAGAAATGCAGAATCCGGCATGAAATTTTCATGCCGGATTTTTTAATACCATCTTTTCACTGTTGTCCTGGGATGCGCCGCAGTAAGAGCCGGGCCAGAAAAATACCCGCCATCCCCGTGACAACCTGTGGCCAGCTCATCATAAATAGCAGCGGTCCCGCTGCTGCTACAGAACACCCGCCGCCAAAGATTACCAGCCAGGTCCCCGCCCATAAAAACATTGCTTTTACCAGCGGAGCCAGCCAGATAAGCGGGCTCCTCCCAAAATATTTTGCCCAACACATAAACAACGCATTCCCCAGCCCTACAACCGGAATCATCGGCACAAGCGGCAGCGCGCCTTCCATAAAGGCAAATGCCGGCAACAACAGGCCAATAACCACCAGCCGTAAATCCTTCGTACAGTCCATCGCAACCAGTAAGGTCATATTGACTAAGGATCCTATAACAAATACATTGACCGGTCCCGGCATCGGCAACAACAGGCGCAGGCTTTGCAGTATAACTGCCACTGCAAGAAAAAAGGCAGCTTTTACCCAGATCCTGTTTTCATTTTTATAATTCAATACAACAGCCCCTTTCGGCACGATCAGAGTAAACCCGCTTCGCTTATTTCAAAATTCACCACAAAACAATAATTATTATTTGTAAACAGCTTTTATTTGTGGTAAAATAATTTTCAACACATATATGACTTTATTATAGATATTCTAGGGAGGAACCATTATGCTTCAATGGAAAGATGAATACTGCACCGGCATTGCCCCAATTGATGAACAACACAAAGAGTTATTCCGTATTGCCAATCGAATATATGACCTGTTAAAAAATGACCTGATCCCGGATAAATATGACAGCATTGTTGCCATTATCAGCGAGCTGCAAAACTATACCCGCTATCATTTCAAGACGGAAGAGGACTATATGCAGCAAATCAATTACCGCCGCTTCTTGTCACAAAAAGCAGCCCACAATGAATTTCTCGCCAAAATGGATGCAATTGACCTGGAAAAAATCGATAATTCCCAAAATCAATACCTGATTGAAATTCTTGATTTTGTTCTCGACTGGCTGGCTGGACATATCGTAAAAGCAGATAAATTAATTGCTTAATCACGCCTGACAAAGCCATACTCTATTACATAAAATCACGCAGCCTTCGGCCGCGTGATTTTTATTTCCCCATCTAAGTTGAGACGAATATATCCAGAAGAGTACATGGAGCTATCCGTTTTTCTTTATGTTTTTAAAGCGTTCTCCGATACGGCTTAAAATCCTGGCGCTCATGCCCTGCTTCTCCTTGTCAACAGCATCCCGACTGTCGAGCATCTCCCACAAAACTTCGTCCGTAGGAATTTCCACCAAAGACACATCCATTGCCACATGCGATGTTATTTCATCATAGGCCTCAACATTCCGATACTCCGTTACCGGGACATCTATCCATTCTTCAATGGTCGTCTGTTTTCCGGCAGAATCCGTAATCACTTTTGAGGAATACACCTTTTTTGTCGTCTGATATGTCTCGATATGCGCCGGAATATGACGGACCGTATCCTCATAGCGGGTGAACTTCACCCGTAAAAGGCCCTGACAATATAAGTTTTTCCCATCTGTTATCATTTTTTTATATCGCTCCGGATCCGTCTTTGCCAGTACCGCAACATCTTCTCCGTGCGAGTCACTAAGGCGCTTAACGAGTTCCTTCTCCGTCAAAAATGAAAGGTTGCTCTTAGCATAATCAATATTACGTGAAAAGGTCGACTCCACCTTATCCTGCAAAATGCGCCGTTCTAAATCATCGGCCGTTGTCCCGTCAGCAAATTCCGTTTCAACAAACACGCTTTTTAGCGCCGCAAAAGAATATCCCGCTTTTTTCCATTCATCCTTGCGCTCCTGTGCCTGACCGGTCGCTTGCGGCAGTACACAAAGCAGCAAAAAAAGTATTCCCAGACACACCTGCCACTGTTTCATTGTTTTCCCTCCCCTAATATTTTAACCAACAGCCGTTCTTCGTCACAGCCTTCATACCAGCACCGATCAACATCACCTTGAGCAAATCCCCTTTATTCATCGACCAGTCAGGAACTCGTCCTGCCAAACCAACGACTGCGCTTTCTATTATTTAAGGGTAATTTCTGCCGGATACGCCCATTTTTTCAATTCTTCTGCCGGTACCTGCGGCGGTTCCTGCCCCCCGACCAGCAAGGTATGATAATACATTTCTGCCAATTCTTCCAGATAACTTGCCTTGAGCAGTGCCTCTTTCAACGACGACTGGTCAATCGCAATCGCTCCATGAGCCTGCATTAAAGCAACATCAGCGATCAGGAGTGGCTTTAGCACGCTTTCGGCAAGGGCCTTCGTCCCCGGGCGTCCATACGGAGCCACAGGAACATATCCGTCCCGGCACCCCAGCATAAAAATTTCGTAGACAATAGCCGGTATTTTCTTGTTTAATATGGCAAACGACGTGGCAAAACGCGAATGCGTATGGGCTATCGCCATTATTTCCGGACGGGAATTATACACCGCCAGATGCATCAAGGTTTCACTGGTCGGTCGCAAACCTGTTTTGCTCTCGACGACCCTGGCCTGAGAATCAACCACCACAATATCAGCCGCTGTCATCTCTTCCCGATCTGCACCTGTTGGCGTAATGCAGATCAAGCCGCTTTTTTCATCCCGAATGCTGAAGTTTCCCGAGCGATGGCGGCAAAGTCCACTTCGATCCGCCTGCTGAGCGCAAGCCAGCACCTCCTGTTTCAAATCCTCTAACACAAAAACACATCCTTTGCCTTTGTAAGTAGCAGTCTAAGCTTATTTTCCTGCTTATCTGCTTTCAACTATATCATTCAAAAAACACGGCGTCAATTTGCCGTCAAAGACAAAAACGGCCCGAATGAGAACTCGCTCATTCGGGCCGTAATTTTTTATTTCTTAATCTGCCAGTTTAGCCCCCAGCACGCGGTTGATGAATAAAACAATAACCGCGATAAAGGCAAGCAGGCCAAGGCTATCAGCCGTCGGTCCAAAATCCTTACCCACCAAAGACAGCGGAGCATCACTGCCACCGCTAGTCACCGAAAATACGATGACAATTGCAATGATGACACCAATCAAGCTTTCGCCGACAATCAGGCCGGAAGCAAACAACACGCCACGGCGGTTGCATTTTTCAACATCCGCTTCAACGCGTCCCGGGCTGCGTTTTTCGGCTCGGCTGCGCAGGTACTTATGGAGAAGATACCCCATAACAGCGCCCATGACAAGCGGCATTTCAAGCGTTGGCGGCAAATAAATACCCATGCCGACAGCAAGCGGTGGCAGGCAGTATTTTGTCGTATTACGCTTGAGCATCAGATCAACAATAATGATCACAACGCCAACACCAATTCCAAATAAAATGTAGTTCCAGTCAAGGTTGTGGCTGAATATCCCCTGCGCAATCGTTGTCATCAACGTCGCCTGCGGAGCCGATAAAGCCTGGGCTTCATCCATACCTACACGCGGCATAGCCCCAGCAAAACCATATGCTTCATAAAGCAGGTTCAATACCGGCGCAATCGCAAAGGCTCCAGCGATACAGCCCAGCAATAATGCCACCTGCTGTTTCCATGGGGTAGCCCCTACAAGATAGCCCGTCTTGAGATCCTGCATATTGTCGTTTGATATTGCAGCAATGCTGATGATGACACTCGTCATAAAAATAGCCAACGCCGTAGCAAATTTTGTTCCCATTTCTGAGTCAAACAGACTAAAAGATGTACCGACCGTCAATACAACCAGCGAGGAAATAATAATCCCGAGAATACCAATGCCCGACAGCGGACTGGCTGAAGTACCAATCAAGCCGGCCATATAACCACAGGCTGCAGCAACAAAGAAGCCCATGCACATCGCTACAATAACACCAATAATGACAAAGGTCCAAGCCTGCCCTGACGGCAAATTGGCATCCGCCACAAACGAATAAAAAGTTCCCAGCAGGCCAACGGCAATCAAGGCCAACACAGCCAGCTGCGATTTTGGCGACATATCCGTATCCATGCGATGCAGGGTACCTTTAGCCCCTGCACTCATGCCTTTTATCGAAACAATCATCCCATCGATAATTGGCTTTGCCAGCGTCAAAAGCGTCCATATAGCGGCAATACCGATAGCACCGGCCCCAATCAAGCGAACCTTCTGGGCCCAAATTGTAGAGGCAAATTTTGCCACTGACTGACCTTCTGCCGGGGAAAACACCGTTGTCAAATAAGGAACAAATACACCCCAAGCCAACAATAAGCCTGTCAGCATTGCCAGTCCGCTGGCAATCCCAATCAGATATCCAGCCCCGAGCAGCGCCGAGGAAAAACCAATCGGCAGTCGTGAAACAGCTTTGCCAAACGTAAACCAATAGCTGACACTGTCAGAAAAAATCTGGAAACCACTGGCACACAGGCTGACCAGTCCAGCTAAAAAGCCGCCCGACAAAATATCCTTCATGCCATTTTCCGTATCCTTATCTTGCGCACTGCTGCCCACCTTCAGGATTTCAGCAGCCGCCAACCCTTCCGGATAAGGCAGGTCACTGTTTACAACCATAACCCGGCGCAACGGAATCGTAAATAAAACCCCGAGACTGCCGCCGCAGGCACAAATCATCAGTGTTTGCCAGAAAGGGAATCCCTGCCAATAGCCAAGCATCAGCAACCCTGGGATAATAAAAATAACTGCAGAAAGAGTTCCGGCTGCCGACGCCTGCGTCTGCACCATATTGTTTTCCAGTACATTTGAATCCTTAAACATTTTCAGCACGGCCATCGAAATGACTGCCGCTGGAATCGAGGACGAAAAAGTAAGTCCAACTTTCAGTCCAAGGTAGACATTCGAAGCCGTAAAAATCACGGTAATGATCATCCCAAGCAGCATTCCGCGTAATGTAAGTTCTGGCCAGTGCATATCATGGCTGGTAAAATCTTCTTGTTTCATCATAATCTCCTTTTC
>JBOFWE010000171.1:0-1002 GCA_051653465.1 Selenomonadaceae bacterium
ATTCCTGCCATAATTTTTCCGGCGGCGAAAAGCAGCGGCTCTGCCTGGCCCGCATCATGCTGATGAATGCCGAGGTCTATCTCCTCGATGAACCTTCCGCGGCCCTGGACAAGGATACGGAACGATTTATCATCAGCAATCTGGTTGAATTTGTCCGGCGCAGAAACAAGAAACTGCTCATGATTACACATTCCGAGCAGATTGCGCAGACGTTTCCTGATGAAATCATTCGGCTGGAACGCGGCCGGGTCAAAGGAGGGGTATGATGAACGCTTCGATTATGAATTTATCAATTCTCCAGTTGTCACTGGCCTATGTATTTATTTTTATCATCCTGCTGATCTTTAAATCCCGCGGCATTCGGCGGGAACGTCTGATTTTGCTGGCGGCACTTCGCATGACTCTGCAGCTTACTGCTATGGGGTATGTGCTGATGTTTGTCTTTGACAATCCGAGCTGGTGGCTGACAAGCATCATGCTGCTGATTATGGTAGCTTTTGCCGTTTATAATGCGATCAAACGCGTGAAGGGCAATATGTCAAAAGAATTGCAGCGAATGATGGGTGTGGCGATGATTGGCGGGGCTGTCCTGCCGACGGTTTTTTTTATCGTGATCGTGCTGCAGGTGCGCCCTTGGTTTGAACCGCAGTATATGATTCCGATTTCCGGCATGATCGTCGGCAATTGCATGACGGGAATTGCCCTTGGGGCCAATAAGCTTTGTGATGCGATGGCCGAAAAACGGGTGATGATAGAAAATTCCCTGATGCTCGGGGCTTCCCCGGCACAGGCAGCGCGGGATATCATCAATGATTCCTTCGACAGTGCGATTTTGCCCACCATGAACAATATGCTGACGATGGGGATTGTATCTCTGCCGGGGATGATGACCGGGCAGATTTTGTCCGGCGTGTTTCCGCTGACGGCAATTAAGTACCAGATCGGCATTATGCTGGCGATTTTAGGGGCCACGGCCCTGACGACAATTCTGTTTGTGATGCT
>JBOFWE010000172.1:0-7813 GCA_051653465.1 Selenomonadaceae bacterium
CCAGTACCTCGTATGGCGAAGCCGGACAGGATTTTGGCTTTAGCAGCGGACGGGTGACGCTGCGCGGTTATGACCGGGGAACCTTGGTACTCGTCAACGGGGTGCCGATGAATTTAAAAAATTATTCAAGCACGGAAAATATTCCGATTGCAATGGTCGAGCGGATTGAGATTGTAAAAGGAGCAGCTTCCACGCTTTATGGCAGTCAGGCCATGGGCGGCGTGATCAATGTGATTTTAAAGAAACCGGTAGCCGGCAGCAATCAAGGCACGGTTTCTACAACCTATGGGAATTATTTCAAAAAGACGGAAACGACCTATCAGGGGGACAATTTTATGGTGGATATCAGCCGGGAACGCTCCCGTGAGATTCCGCACTCCAATGCCTTTGGAATTGACAAGGTATCCTATACGGACTGGTGGGTAGGGGAAGGGCAAAAGGATCGCGTGGGCCTGGCACTTAAGCTTACGGATGAATTGTCCTTTAACTATGATTACACACAGTCTGATATAACCCGCGGCGGAACAAAATACAAGGTGAGCGGCAATACTTTGGTTCCATCGACGACAAAATATAGTTATTTCTTTGATGATTACCGCCAATCGGGGAGCTTCACCTATCAGGGAAAAGAAAATGGAGTAAAGGCGGTACTAGGCTATAATTCCCGCAAGGTGGATGGCTACGATTATATCAAAAAAACGAAGCTGTCGAGCAACCGTAAAATGGACAGTGAAACTCTTGATCTGCAAAAGGAGTGGAAGCTTGATAAAGACACGTTTTTGGCCGGATACTCTTTCCGCCAGGAAAATGCGGAAAATACATACAGTGCGCAAAGTGCAACGCGTTCAAGCAATGCGATCTACAGTTCCTATACGAAAAATTTCAATGACCGACTGGAAGCAACGATTGGCTTGCGAGGCGAGTTTATCAATGATCCGGAAAAGGACCAAAATGTCATTATGCCGCAGATCCAAAGCGTATACAAAGTCAGTCCGGATACCTCCTGGTATATCAATATCGGCAAGGCATTTCAGATGCCTGATGTCGATGACGTGTTGACCTACAATAAAATTAATGCCAGCAATCTTAAGCCGGAAGAGGGCTGGACCTATGAAACTGGCTGGAAACATACAAAAGGCGCCGACAGCTGGAAACTGGCGCTATACCATATGGACATGTCCAATAAAGTCGGCTGGGTTAAGGATATAAATAATGAATACTATCCGATTAACACCGGAGATTTTCGCAATACCGGTGTGGAGGCCGAATATAAAAAGAAATTTGATGCGGTTTGGAGCGTGAAGGTTGGCGCCAGCCTATCCAATCCGGAGATTAAAAACCCATCATCGTCTACAGCTGCCTGGGTGCAGGATGCGGCCCGGGTGGAAGGGCTTATAGGGGTTGACTATCAAAAAGAAAAATGGGCGGCAAATATGAACCTCAAATATCTTGGTGACCGTGAATACTATGCAGCTTCAGCCAGCAGCGGATTGGCCCAGGACATCCCGGACAAGCTGCAACTCAATATGAATTTTAATTATCAGTGTGATCGCAATAATTCTTTGAGTCTTGGCCTTTATAATTTATTGAACCGGGATAACTATTCCAACCGGTATGGCAATCTTGATTTGCCGCGAAATTATCGGTTGACGTTTACGCATAATTTCTGATGAGGCAGCAAAAGCCACAGGCATGGAAAATATGGATATTGATCATCATCCTGCTGTTTACTGGCGGCTGCGGGATGGCGCAGGAAACGCAAGAGGTGTCTTTTTATACGGGGGAGGATGACAGCGGGCATATGGTTACTTTGGCGAACAAGCCTGAACACATCGTATCCCTGAATCTTGGTACCGATGAAATCCTGTTCGAATTAGTTGAACCGGCCAGAATTGCCGCACTTTCTTATCTGGCGGACGATGAGGGGCTTTCCTCGATAAAAACAGCGGCTGAGGCGGTCCCTAAATTAAAAAGCCGCAATCCGGAGGCGATACTGGCGCTGGCACCGGATCTGGTCCTTGCCGCTGATGGGATTCCGGAAGAGGTCACAGCTACGTTGCGGGATTCGGGAATACCCGTGTTTTTATCCAAAAGTCCGCAAAGCGTAGAGGAGGTCTTTGCCCGGATTGAAAAAATTGGCCGGATTACCGGCCAATCGGCGAAAGCTGAACAGCTGCAAAATAAGCTCAGACAGCGTTTACTGGCCGTGCAAAAAAAGACAGCGAAGATACCGGAGGCCCAGAGACGGACGGTATTGGCGTTTTCCTTTAGCGGACCGTTTGGTCGCGAAGGGGGGATGTTTGATGATATGTGCCAGCAGGCTGGCATAAAAAACGGCGCGGCTGTTTTGGGACTGACAAAAAATCAGTTACTGAGCAAGGAACAGGTAGTTGCGCTGGATCCGGATGTAATTTTACTTCCGGATTGGAGCCAGGATAAAAAAGATCCGGAAATTTTCCGGAAGCAATTTACGAACGACCCTGCCTATCAAAAGCTTAAAGCTTTGCACAATGGTTGTCTGCTGACGATTCCTGATCGCTACCGGTACAGTGCCTCCCAGTATGCAGTGGAGGCAGTTGAGGTTTTGTCGCGTACTATTTATCCGCAGGTATGGGTTGAGGCTGATTTTGCTGAATAACTAACGGCTATAGCTGTTGCCGTATAATTTGCCTGTCCAATAATGGCAGAAATGATGTGTTGGGCAGTTGTTGTCAAAGCTAAGGAAGGGGCAATACCACAGTGGAAAAATTTTTATGGCATAAAAAAACTGGACTGTTTCTATGCCTGATCGGCATGCTTTTTATTGCTGGCTGCGGGGAAATAGGCAAGGGTTCCTTGCTACAAACGAAAACCAGCTATAATTTTACGGATTCACAGGGAAACCTAATTCATATGGAGGCAAAGCCGCAGCGAATCGTGACCTTATCGATGAGTACGGATGAAATAATGCTGGGGCTTGTCGAGACAAAAAAAATGGCTGCCATTAATAAGCTGCTGGATGATCCGGTAAGTTCTAATATTGCGGTTTTGGCGGGTGAAATACCTACGAAAATAGGCAATCCATCCATTGAAGAGATTGTGGCACTGTCACCGGATCTGATTGTTGTTCCTGATTGGGGCAATATTGAAAATGCAGCCGCTTTGAGGGAACTGGGCTTTAAAGTTGCCGTCTGCAAAGGACCGAAAAGTATTGACGAGATCAAAGAAACCATCGTGCTTTTGGCTGCCGCTGTCGGCGAACCACAAAGAGGGCAGGTGCTCTTGGAAAGAATGGATGCAAAATTAGAGGAGATCGGAAAAAAAGTTGAACAAATTGTTCCCGCCGAGCGCAAAAGCATTGTGCTGCTGTCGTTGATGCGTTCCTATGGCGGCCGTGGCTGCACCTTTGATGATGCCTGCCGGCTGGCCGGGGTTACGAATGCGGTGTCGGCAGCAGGAATTCAAAATGGGCAGCTTATGACAAAAGAACAGCTGGTAAGCATGAATCCGGATATCTTGTTTTTGCCGACATACAGTGATCATGGGAAATATGACATAAATTCTTTTCGCCGCGAGTATCTGGAGGATTCCTCGCTGCAGTCGATGAAGGCTGTGCAGAAAAAACAGCTGGCGGAACCAAGGGAAGGATACATATACAATTGTTCACAGGATATTGTCTTTGGCGTACAGGAAATTGCTTATATGGCTTATGGGGATCGGTTTTCGCAGCCGGGGGATTGCCATTTGTCAGCAGTGATGAATGATTAATTTGATAAAGACGATGCGGTTTCGCTTGTGTTAAACAATGGTGGGAAATAAATCGGAAATTCAGTTTTGGACAGTTGCAGAACAAAATGCAACAGATCATCAGGCCGGTGCGGGCTTGAGAAAGTGTGAGTGCAAAGATGAATCAGAAAATTATAAGCATAGAAAATCTGGATGCAGGTTATAACGGGCGTCCTTCGGTGCTGCAAAATATGAACTTTTCCGTCGGACCGAGCGAGATGATAGGAATTATCGGGCCCAATGGTGCCGGAAAAAGTACCTTGCTGAAGACACTGCGGGGATTGCTGCCGATTCGAAACGGGCGTGCCCTTTTTAACGGGCTTGATATAAAAGATATAAAGGCGCATGAATTTGCCTTGCAGGTGGCATATCTGCAGCAGCAGGTGGAAATTTCTTTTGGCTATACAGCAAAGGAGATTGTAATGGCAGGCCGCTATCCGCATATGAAATGGTGGCAAAAGGAAAGCGATGAGGACAAACAGCTGGTCAGGGCCTGCATGGAATATACCGGTGTATGGAAACTTGCCGATCGACCGGTGCACGCGCTTTCCGGAGGGCAGCGGCAGCGCGTCCTGCTGGCTAAGGTTTTGGCGCAGCAAACACCGCTGCTCTTTCTTGATGAACCGGCAACCGGACTCGATGTTTTCTATCAGGAGGAAATCTTCCGCTTTTGCCGGGAACTTTGCCGGGCCGGAAAAACGGTGATTTTGGTGGTGCATGAGCTGGGGTTGGCGGCGAGATTTTGTTCCCGGTTGCTGCTTTTGGGGCAGAAACGTCTTATTGCCGATGGGATACCGGCGACAGTTTTGACGCCGGAAAATTTAAGTGATGCCTACAATGCGGCGGTAAAGGTCGTACAAAATCCGCTGACGGGAAATTTTGATATCTTCACGCAGTCCCCGCCAACGGAGGAAAGGCAAAAGGCCCTGCAGCAGATTCTTCGTTCCCCGGAAGAGCAGCAGCTTTTCGAGGACAAAGAGAAAACTGCGATGCGGCCTGCCTTGTTCGAGGAAGAAAAGGGGAAATATATATGAAACAACGATTCGGTCGATCTTTGCCATTTTTTGCAATCATGGCTGCCGTCTTTATGCTTGTCAGCCTGCTGTCGCTTTCCGTGGGGCAGGTGGATATTCCGTTTGAAAAAATCCTGGCGGCTTTTTGTCAGCAGGCGGGGCTGCCTTATTTGGCTGGAGTGCCCGTTTCACCGGAACAACAGGCCGTGCTCTGGCATATTCGTTTGCCGCGCACCTTAGTCGGATTGCTTGTGGGCGCCGGACTTGCGATTTCTGGTGCCGTTATGCAGGGGATATTCAGCAATCCCCTGGCTGATCCGGGGATTGTCGGTGTATCAAGCGGGGCATCTGCTGGAGCTGTTATCGCCATTGGTTTGGGCTTGACGGAGATCAGCATGTTTTATATGCCGCTGTTTGCGTTCGGGGGAGCACTGGCGGCAGTCACCCTCACGGTTTTTCTGGCAATGCGGCACCGTCGGATTCCGGTAATGACCCTGCTTTTGTCCGGTGTTGTTGTTGGGATGCTGCTGGGAGCCGTTACGGCAGGCATACTTACCGTGCTCAATGAGCAAAAATTGCAGCAGTATTTGTTTTGGACCATTGGCGGGCTCGATTACCGTCGCTGGGAGCATGTGATGCTAGGGGCTGTGCCGATTTGCTGTGGAATTGGCGTGATGCTGCTGCTGGCACGCCATTTAAATGTCCTCGTTTTGGGGGAAGTTGAGGCAAAAAGTGTCGGCATGCGGGTAGGTTTTTTTCGCTTGTTTTTACTGACGCTGGCCTCTATGACTACGGCGACGGGCGTATGTATCAGCGGGAATATCGGCTTTGTCGGACTCGTTGTGCCGCATATGATGCGAATGCTCGTCGGCCCGGATCACCGCCGGCTTTTGCCGGCAAGCGTGCTGGCGGGCGGAGCATTTTTGGTGTTATGCGATACGGTTGGACGGGTGATTTTTCCGCCGACGGAAATTCGGGTGGGAATTATGACGGCGGCTTTGGGAACCCCGTATTTTTTGTATTTGCTCAGAAAGAATAAAGAGTTAAACCGATAAGGAGCGTAAATGAATGAACATGTATGATCCGGCAATTGCCGTACAGACGCAGAGCCTTGTGAAAAAATATCATGGGCAGGCAGTGCTTCGGGGGGTATCTTTGTCGATTCCCCGTGGGGGGATTTTCGGACTGTTGGGCCCGAATGGTGCCGGAAAAACGACACTGCTTAAGACCATTGCCGGCCTTGTGCGTCCGACTTCGGGCACGCTGGCGATTTTCGGGAGGGAGGTTAAGGGCCCGGATCCAGCGATGCGGCGGCTTGTCGGCCTGATTCCGCAGGATAATAATCTGGAACGTGAGCTGAGTGTCGAAGAGGCTCTGGTTGTTTATGGACGCTTGTTTGGACTCAAACGGGTAAAAGAGACTGTAGCAAAAACCATGGAGCGGTTTTCACTTATGGATCTACGCCACAAACAAGTGCGCACGCTTTCGGGGGGAATGATGCGCCGGGTACTGATCGCCCGCACGCTGCTGGCTGATCCGGAGCTGATTTTGCTTGATGAGCCTACGGTCGGGCTTGATCCTGATGTGCGCCAGAGCATATGGGATATCATGGAGTCCCTGCAAGAAGCCGGGAAGACCCTGGTTTTTACAACGCATTATATGGAAGAAGCTGAGCGGCTGTGTGATCATATCGCTATTTTGCAGCAGGGAACACTGTTTTTTTCTGATACCAAGGAACAGCTGCAGGCCAGGATTGGCATGGAGGTACGGGATCTGGAAAATTTATTTATAGAGCTGGCAAGAAACGGAGGGAGTAGTGATGGGATTTTATGCCGTCTATAGCCGGGAACTGCTGCTGCTGCGCAAAAAAATCGGCCGGATGGGCTATGTGTTTTCGAGTGTGATTTCGCCGTTTATTTATCTGTTTGCCTTTGGCTATGGGCTTGGCAACAGGATCGAAATTACAGGGGGCTATCTGCCGTTTTTGGCGGGCGGAATCATTGGCGTTACGGTAATGATCAATGCCTTTCAGCAGACGGCATCTTCAATCAGTGCCGGAAAATTTTACTATCATGTGTTTCAAAGTCTGGTGCTGTCGCCAGTGCGGAGCGGTTCGGTAATTGCTGGCATCATTGCTGCTGGTATGGTGCGGGCACTTTTTTTTGGCAGCCTGATTTTTATCATGGCCCAATTGGTATTTCAGGTCAATGGAAGCATCCTGCTGTTTT
The DNA here is from genome assembly GCA_051653465.1 of Selenomonadaceae bacterium. Taxonomy (GTDB): domain Bacteria; phylum Bacillota; class Negativicutes; order Selenomonadales; family Selenomonadaceae. Next base: position 7,007 of record JBOFWE010000172.1, read on the forward strand.
TATTTGGTGCCTTGCTGGGATCGTTTTGCTTTAGTGCCCTGGGGGTAATTGTAGGCCTGTTGGTGCGCCATCCGGATGATATTGCCTTTGTAAACAATTTTTTGATCATGCCGATGACGTTTTTTGGCGGTTCGTTTTTTCCGGTGCAGAGTCTGCCCGTATGGATGCAGTATATGGTAGGACTATTTCCGATAGGGGCCTTAAACCATCTGCTGCGGGGGCAGCAATGGGATTTTGAAATGTGGCTTGCCGCCAGCCTGCTGCTGGGGCTGGGAATTATTTTTTTTGCCGTGGGAGTATATCTTTACCGGCAGTATAGTGAATGAGGCTTTTGGTGACGGAAAGCTATATAAGATTATTATGAGGAGGAATTTTTGTGGATTATATTGTAAATGCAGGGGAACTGTTTCATAAGGGCGGTTTTGTGATGTATATCTTATTGCTTTGCTCTGTATTTGTTGTGGCGATAGGAATGGAACGGGGATTGTATTTTCATGCAACTGATGCTGGCCGGCGGTTTGCTGAAGAATTTTCGCTCCTGCTTGGCCAGTGCCGACTGCAGGAAGCGCGGCGACTGTTGGCAACAGCAAAGGGGGAGCTTCCTCTAATGCTACAGGCCGCCATGAAAAAACGCCCAGGAGAATTGGCACCTTATCTGGAAGTGCAGTCCGGTATTTTTTTGTCTAAGCTTCGCAAACGCTTGTACTACTTGAGTGTTATCGTGACGATGGCCCCCTTGCTGGGGCTGCTTGGCACGATCAGCGGTATGATTTCTTCTTTTAGTGTGTTTAATCTGGAATCAGGCCA
>JBOFWE010000173.1:0-4933 GCA_051653465.1 Selenomonadaceae bacterium
CGCTCGCTTAAAAATAAAATTTCCAAACGAGTACCGCCTTATTTAAAATTCCCCTTACCCTGTATGCTTTTACTTTTGCCGGAATATTTCATAATACAGCAACGGCACCAGCAGCAGCGTCAACCCGGTGGCAATGACAGCCCCAAAAATCATTGAAATTGCCAGTCCCTGGAAAATCGGATCAAACAGCATCACTACGGAGCCGACCAGAACAGCCGCTGCCGTCAAGACAATCGGCCGCAGCCTTACAGATCCGGCTTCTATCAGAGCCTCCTCTAATGACCTTTCACTCCCGACAAGCTCCAGTTCAACAAAGTCAATCAGCAGAATTGAATTGCGGACGACAATGCCTGCTAAGGCGATAAAACCAATCATGGAGGTTGCGGTAAAAAACGCATGAAACAGCCAGTGCCCGGGAAGAATTCCAATCAACGTCAGCGGAATAGGCGCCATAATCGCCAGCGGAGTTGCAAAACTTTTATACCAGGCAACAACCAGTACATAAATCAAAAACAGCACTACGGCAAAGGCCAGTCCCATATCCCGGAAGACCTCATACGTAATCTGCCACTCACCATCCCACTTCAGACTATAGCGATCTGCAATTTCTGGTCCGGCTGGCATGCGGGAAAAATATTGTTCCATGCCCGGCAAAGCCTGGTTTAATTTATCCTTCATTGCCAGTATTGCATACACCGGACTTTCAATAGATCCGGCAACATCGCCCACCACATAAGTTACTTTTTGCATATTCTTATGGTAAATTGTCTGATCGGCATTTTTTTGCTGTACCTGTACAAAGGCCGACAATGGAATTAGCTGTTTTTCCCGGGACAATAGCGACAGCTGACCCAGCCGCAGCAAATCGTTTCGATCCTCATATTTCATGCGCAGCATCATTTCAACAGGTTCCTTTTCCTCCGCAAAGTGAACCAGCCCCGGACTGTAACCGCTGGAAGCCATTTGCTGCAGCTGTACAATATCGGTCGTCTGCACACCATTGATTGCGGCTTTCACCCGGTCTATATTCCATAATACCCGTGGCTGCTCTGCATCTACATACCAGTCCACATCGACAACGCCCTCCGTCTGCGAAAAAAGCTCTTTTACTTGCTGCGCATTTTTCTGGCGCTGTTTGTCATCTGTTCCATAAATTTCAGCCACTAAGGTGCTTAGCACAGGCGGTCCGGGTGGTATTTCCGCCAATTTTATATTGGCCTGATATGGCTGCCCAATTGCCTGCAATTCCGGACGCAGCCTGCGGGCAAGTTCATGACTTTGGAGGGTTCGCTGGGCCCGGTCATTAAAATTAACCTGTATATCAGCCACATTGCTTCCGTGGCGTAAATAATAGTGGCGTACCAAGCCATTGAAATTGTAGGGACCGGCATTGCCAATATAGCATTCATAATCACGAACCTCTGGCACGGAGCCCAGATAATCTCCCAACTGCCGGACAACCTGTGCTGTCTGCTCCAGGGTTGTCCCTTTAGGCATGTCTACCACCAGTTGCAGTTCACTCTTATTATCAAACGGAAGCATTTTTACCATAACAGCCTTTAACGGAATCATGAGCAAGGTGGCCGCCAGCACCGCCAGTGTCAGGCCAAAGGCCAGATGCCGTTTCTTTTGATGGTATAAAAATGACCGCAATACTTTTTCATACAATTGCCGGATGCGTGAGACCGGCAGCTGCTGGCTTTTTCCTGTCTGCTGTTTAGACGCCAGCAGCTTATAGCTCAGCCAGGGACTGACGACAAAGGCAATAAACAAGGAAAACAGCATCGCCGCTGAAGCGCCCACGGGAATCGGCCGCATATACGGCCCCATAAGGCCTGAGACAAATGCCATCGGCAACAGTGCCGCTACGACTGTAAAGGTTGCCAAAATCGTCGGATTTCCGACTTCATCCACAGCCTGGACAGCAGCTTCTTCATCAGCCCCGCCCCGCCGAATAAAATGCCGATGAATATTTTCGACTACAACAATCGCATCATCCACCAAAATCCCAATGGAAAAAATGAGCGCAAACAACGTGACCCGGTTTAGGGTATAGCCAAGAAAATAACTGATAAACAGAGTCAGCGCCAACGTAACCGGGACTGCCAACGATACGACAGCTGCCGCCTTTCTCCCCAAAAACACGGCAATCAGCACCACCACCGACACGGTCGCTATCAGCATATGCTCCAAAAGCTCATTGGACTTATCTTTCGCTGTTTCGCCATAATTTCTAGTCACAGTCGCAGCAACAGCCTGCGGAATTATGCCGGTATGCAGTTTATCAATGGTCTGAAGTGCAGTCTGTGCTACATCACTGGCGTTCATTCCCTTTTTCTTCGCCACGGTAACCGTAACGGCATCGCGTACCTTTTCGCCGTCAGTACCAGGCGTCATTCCTGCCGGACCAAAACCGATAAACGTATAATCCTTCGCCTCTGCCGCTCCATCCTCTACGGCTGCAACCTCCCTAAGATAAATCACCTTGTTGTCGGCTGTGCCAACGACAATATTTTCAATTTCTCTGGCATTTTTTAAAAAACTGCCGCTCTGCAAAATATATACTTTATTTTGCTGCGAATATTCTTCCGGCTGACTCATGGCATTGGCCGCAGCCAGAACCGAGGCAATCTGCCCGGCAGTAATTTTATAAGCTGCCAGCCGCACCGGATCCAGCGTTATCTTGATCTGCCGCTTCGAGCCGCCAATAATATCAACATTTGAAACCCTTTCATCTTTTTTCAGTTCCTCGGCAACCGCTGCTGCAATACGCCTTAATTCATAACCAGTATATTGCCTGTCCGCACTGGAAAAAGTTACGGCCAGAATCGGCACATCATCAATGGATTTCAACCGCACCAGAGGTTCAGACACACCATTTGGAATCTGATCATAATTTGACATAAGCTTATTGTACACATTGACCAGACTTTTTTCCGCATCTTCCCCCACCTTAAAGCGAACGATTGTCAGGTTTTCACCTGTTTGAATCGTTGAATATACGTATTCAACCCCGTCAAGGCCCCACAATAGTTTTTCCATCGGCGTTGTAACCCTTGCCTCAACCTCCTGCGGGGAGGCGCCCGGATACTGCACCATAATATCTACCATGGGGACAACAATCTGCGGTTCCTCCTCGCGAGGCAACAGCAAAATTGCCAGACAACCGCAAAAAAGTGACAGGGCTACAATAATCACTGTCAGTTTGGAGCGAATAAAATATTTTGCCAGTTTCCCTGCCGGGCCAAGCTGCTTTTCCATTTTATTCACCTGCCTTAAACAAATCGCCATCATGCGCGGATTCGGCAGGCTCTGATAATACCAGCTCTCCTTCATTTAAGCCCGAAATGATCTCCTGCTCAGATCCATTCTGCAGGCCGGGTTTAACTATGCGAAAATGAAGTACCTGCTGCTCGTCAATTACATAAACACCCGTAAGCTGACCTTTGCTGATAATGGCGGAAGTCGGCACAACCAGTCCGCGCTTCATTCCCCTGGGCACAAACACCTTTACATATTCACCGCCAACCAGTGGCAAAGCCCTATCATCAACCGCTATTTTTATATGATATTTTCTCACTGTCTGGTCGATAAAGGGAACAACCTGTTTCAGTGTCCCCGCCATTTCGGTTCCGCCGGAGTTTTCCCCCAATCGAAGCTTTACTACCGTACCGACTGGCAAAAACTGCAGCATATCTTCCTCCACATCCGTTTCAATTAAATACCCTGCTGCTTCCGCTTCAATCAAAAACAACGGAGTCCCGGCAACGGCCAGGCTGCCAGCATCAAGAAACTTAGTGCGGACCTTGCCGGAAAACGGCGCCCGAATTTCACAATAACTGCGATTGACCGCCGCCTGCTGCCGCGTGGCTTCAGCCTGCTCCCAGGCATTTTTGCTCTCTTCGACTGACAAGCTGGCCCGTTCTTTTCTATTTTCCATTTCATCCATCAGCTGTGACGAAATTGCCTGCTGCGCATACAAATCCCTATACCGCAAAAAAGTGGTCGTTGCCAGTTTCTGATCTTCCTCGGCCAGTAAAAATGTCTTTTGGGCAGCCAAAGCACCGGCTACTGCAGCGTCAGACTTATACTGCTGGCCCTGCGGATCAAGCTGCGCTAGCAACTGTCCGCGTTCCACCCAGTCGCCTTCACGGACAAAAACCGCCTGTATCTTTTCCGTCAGCTGACTGCCTACAACAGAATTCCCCTGCGAATTCACAGTTCCTGCATACTCACGATATTGCGGCAAATCCTGCAGATGTGTAACCCAGGCTGTACCGCTGACGGTTGCCCGCTTGTCTTCTGCCCGTTTATTGTCTCCGCCACACCCTGCAAAAGACAGCAGACAAAAAACACTTAGCAGTACAATAGCAATTCCTAGCCCTCTTTTCATCATCGCTTCACACTCCGCAACTATATAAAATTCTACTAATTACCGCTTCATCTGCCAGCACCGGCAAAACAAAGCTGCCGGTAACTGTTTTCCTTGCTACAATCCCAAAAAATCCCGGCGAAACATGATTTTCCTGCCTCCATATTGTCAGCGGCTAAATGAAGCCAGATGCTTTTGGGAAGCAGACAGCAACCGGGAAAAAACAAACTGAACATCTTCCGGCAAGTTATCCTGCTGCAAAAAATGTTCATACATTGCTATATTATCGGTTTCAATTGCCTGCGCCTGCACAAATGCCGCTGCCAGAGTATCCATCCCTACGACTTTATCCCGGCTGTTGTCTACCGGTACATCCCAGCCGCGATCGACAAACAGGGGAATAAGCAGATCAATATGTCTTTCCTCTGCCCGCACAATATTGACAAACGGCCGTATTTGTCCGAAGGAATCAAGTACACTTAGATACTCACTTCTTGCCAGATATTCATCTTCGATGGCAAACTCCAGCATCTGCTGGACACTGAGCTGTTCCTGCTGCAG
>JBOFWE010000174.1:0-4530 GCA_051653465.1 Selenomonadaceae bacterium
GGCTCTACTCTTTAAATATAAGCTGCAGATATTCATCAAGAATATTAAGCGTCTGGTTTAAAGATGTATACGGAAACTTATGCGTTACCTTATAACATGTTCTTTTGGGAATGGGTGCGGATAATTTTTGAAGAACGAATTTTCCATTTTGTATCATGTGGGCCCCTACAGAGGCCGGAACTATCGCCCACTGTCTGAGGTCTTTCATAAAGGTAGCAATAAGTCCGGCTGAATCCAAATGAATCCGCGATGGACAATGTGGATCCCACCACTCATCATGCTTGAATTGAAACTCTTTATTCCAAATAATGAATATCTCGTGTTGCGCTTCTAATTCCTTTATTTCAACAAGAGCACCTTCCTGTCTATCGGGCCCAGCAAGGCGCAGCAGCATCATGTCTTCCGCAAAAAACGGTTTAACATTAACGCAGGGTGACGCGATCTCCCGCACTACAAAGGCCACATCCATCTCCCGGCGTTCTATACTATCAAAGGCCTCCTGCGTATGCTGCGTTCGAATTTGGAGCCGGATCGCTGGCTCATGTTGATTTAGCATACGGTATAAAGGTGGTAAAACAAAATGGCTGATGCTTTCAGCAGCACTAACAGCCAAGCTCAATTGCGGTTCATTGTTCTTCAACACCTGCGTTTCTCGCCATAGGGCTTCCCAGCGTTCGGCAATATAAAAAAAGTTTTCCCCTTTGGGCGTCAGACTGATTTTTGATTCACCCTTATTTCGTTCTACCAAAAGGCCGCCCATATCCTGTTCTAATGTTTTTAATCGATAACTTATCGTAGCTTGTGATAAATGCAAGGCTTCTGCTGCTTTCGTTAAATTTTCAGTTTTTACTATAGCTAAAAATGCTTCAATTCCGGGAAAATACATAAAAGCCACCCCTCATATATAGAAAAAGTTAATATATATTACAAAATAATTAACATTTACACCATTACTCTATATATGTAAAATTATCATGAACAAAGCAACGCGTCAATATGTCATGAATCCGAGCCCAAAGGTTTTTATGATCCTTCGCTAAGCTGCTATAATTTATTCAAAAGGAGATCCCTCTATGATAGAAAGCATCAGTCACGTAACTTTTATTGTCAAAGATCTTGCCCGGGCAACTAAATTTTTCAAACAAATATTCGAAGCCACAGAAGTTTACTCCAGCGGCGATGCCACCTTCTCCATCGCCAGAGAAAAATTCTTCATGATTGGAGGCCAATGGATTGCCATCATGGAAGGCGACGCTCTTTCAGAACGCAGCTACAATCACATTGCATTTAAAATACCAGAAGCTGAATTTGAACTCTATGAAGCGCGCATTCTAAAGCTAGGCGTAGATTTTAAACCTCCCCGGCCACGTGTAACAGGCGAAGGAAGGTCCTTGTATTTTTATGACTTTGATAATCATTTATTTGAGCTGCATACCGGAACCCTTTCCGAGCGACTAAAAAAATATAACGCGGAAAAATAAAACTTGCCTATTTTTATAAATATACAACAGAAAGGATGATTTCCTTATGAAAGTCCTCATCGCAGGCGATTTTAACGAAACTGCAAAATCAAATATCGTAAAACATTTCCCGCCAGACTGGGACATTGTAATTGTACCGCCCGGACAAGAAATGCTGCACCACCTAAAAGACTGCGATATTCTCATCCCCGAACATATAAAAATGGACCAAGCCTTGCTTTCCACCGCCGAAAATTTAAAGCTTGTACAGACCGGGGCCGGCTTTGATAATATAGATATCGAGGCCTGCACACAACTCGGCATCTGGGCGGCCAATGCGGCCGGAGTAAATGCGCCGGCAGTAGCCGAGCACGTAATGGCATTGATTCTTTCTTATTATAAAAATATTCCTTTCCTCGACACCTTTATGAAAAAAGGCCTAAAGCAACAACAATTGGACTACGTCGGCAGTGAATTAACCGGTAAGACAATAGGGATTATCGGTCTAGGTTCTATCGGAAAGAAAGTCGCTGCCTTTTGCCACGCTTTTGACATGGAGGTGCTCGCTTATGCCAGAAACAGTCTTATTCCGTCTGACGCTTTTATAAAAAGAACAGCTTTCGACCAGCTTATACGCACAGCAGATATTGTAAGCGTGCACATCGCCCTCAATCAACAGACCAGGCACTTGATCGACGCTTCCGTATTCAAAAAAATGAAATCCTCGGCGCTTTTCATCAATACAGCCCGCGGTGGGATTGTCAATGAACGCGACTTGATCACGGCCTTAAAAAATGGTGATATTGCCGGTGCCTGCCTTGATGTATTTGAAACAGAGCCGCTCCCCACGGATAGTGAGCTCCGAACCCTGGCCAACGTAATTCTCACCCCGCATACAGCCGGCATGCCGGACGGGATAAAATTCCATAAAAAAAGATATGATTTTTTCATAAATAATATTAAACGGGTGACAAATGGGCAGGAACCGGAAAATAAATTAAACCAATTATACTCCAGTCAACAGTCTCCGCAATAAATTTTCATTAAAAAAAATATAACAACGGCACCATTATTTTTTAACGGTGCCGTTTTATATTGCAATCATTCATAGCTGCCAGTCTAACTCTCACCGGCTCAATATGAAATCTTCTCCTGTAGGAAGGTTCCGTTTTTTAAGTCCGCAAAAGCTTTATTCAATTCTTCCTTTGTGTTCATGACAATGGGCCCACCCCAGGCGACAGGCTCGTTCAGAAGTTCCGAACTAATAAACAGCACTTGCGCATTTTCGTCCGTGGCCTTTATCTCTACAAAGCTGCCGGCGGTAAGCTTTGCCGCTGTCTTTTCTTTTACCAACGCACCGCCAATATAGGCATCGCCTACGAGGGTAAACACCATAACGGAACGCTCATTTTCTGTGTCAATGACAATGGCTGCCTCAGGATTTAAATGCACATCGTAATAGTTCAGGGGAAGATATTTGCTTACATATCCTTTTCTCCCGTCGTATTGCCCCGCCAGCAATCTCAATTTTCCATTTTCCAACTCTATTTCTTCGATTTCAGAGTTCTTGATACTGTGATAAGCCGGCGAAACCATTTTATCTTTTGCCGGCAGATTCAGCCACAGCTGCACGCCCAGCAGCCTCTCAGCTGCCGGCAATTTTTCTTCGTGCATAATGCCGGAACCGGCTGTCATCCACTGCACCTCGCCCTCCCCAATGGTATCCTCATTTCCCAGGCTGTCCTTATGCGTCATATAGCCACGATACACATAGCTGATTGTTTCAATTCCTCGGTGCGGATGCAGGGGAAAACCCGCCGTATAATCCTCGGGATTTGTACTGTCAAAGGAATCCAGCATTAAAATCGGATCGTAGTCTTCAACCGTCCGGTTCCCCAAAACCCTGACCAAATTGACACCGGCTCCGTCCTGTGTTTTAAAGCCGCTAACCTGTTGCTTAACTTTTCTTTCCATAGCTGCGCCTCCCTTATTAATCCATTGAATCAAATGCTTTGCTTGGATTTCACCCTTGTATTACAAAAATCCATATTGCTGTAACCTACTTCGATAATTTTCCATCCGCTTGCGAAAAACCCTCTATTTGCCCCTGCCAAGAAAAATGTTTCCAAACAAATATCCTGAAAACATACCGCATACAATTAAAATCGCTTACCCCTCTTTTAAATCAAGCGTCCGCAAAGGGTTACGGAAACTTTTGCCGAATACTAGATGCATAAATTATACTGCACAAAATAAAGGAGGATACCATGAATTATACATTTAGTCCTTATACAATAAAAGGCCACACCTTTAAGAACCGAATCATCATGCCGCCCATGTGCATGTACAGTGCTGAGGCAGACGGCCTGGCGACAAGTTTTCATGCCACCCATTATATCTCCCGTGCTGTCGGCGGGGCCGGGGCTATCATTATGGAGGCAACCGGCGTGCTGCCGGAAGGACGGCTGTCTGAAAACGATCTGGGGCTTTGGGACGACAGTCAAATACAGCCTTTGGCGGGCATCGTCCGCGAAGTCAAAAAATATGGAACTTTGATTGGGATTCAGCTCGGTCACGGCGGACGCAAGGCGAATGTAAAAGCAAACATCTATGCCCCTTCCGCCCTGCAATTCAGCAGTGACTATAAGATTCCGCTTGAAATGACAAAACAGGATATTCAGCGTGTTATCAAAGCCTTTGGCCAGGCTGCCCAAAGAGCGGATCAGGCTGGCTTTGATTTGATCGAGCTGCATGGCGCGCACGGCTATTTAATCAATCAATTTCTGTCTCCGCTTACAAACCATCGTACCGATGAATACGGGGGATCACTTCTAAACCGGGTACGCATTTTAGGCGAGATTCTTGATGAAATCAAGGCGTATTGGCCAAAAGAAAAGCTTATCAGTGTGCGTGTTTCCGCCCTTGACTATAACGGCGGGAACAAAGCGGAAGATGTGGCTGAAATGATCAACTTGGTTAAGGATAAGGGGATTGACATTATTCACGTATCCACCGGCGGTGTAGTTCCTGCCAATATAGATGCTTTTCCCGGCTATCAAACAAAGCCAGC
>JBOFWE010000175.1:0-1226 GCA_051653465.1 Selenomonadaceae bacterium
CAGGATCGCTTACACCCTTGAGTTTTTCATAAAAACGATCTTTGGCATTGACCCGGATAAAGTTCAAGTCATAATGGCCTTTCGGTCCAAAAACAGCTTCGACTTCATCGCCTTCATCTTTGCGCAACAGACCATGGTCGACAAATACGCACGTAAGCTGCTTGCCAATAGCTTTGGAGAGGAGTACCGCCGCTACCGAAGAATCAACACCACCCGACAATGCGCACAGAACCTTGCCACTGCCTATTTTTTGTTTAAGGCTCTGGATTGTGGATTCTACGAAGGAGTCCATTTTCCAGTCCCCGCTGCATTCACAGACCTTGAAGACAAAGTTATGGAGCATTGTCATGCCTTCTACGGTATGCATGACTTCCGGATGGAATTGCACAGCATAGAGGTTTTCTGCTTCATTTTCCATGGCTGCAACCGGACATACAGGCGTGGATGCCGTAACAGCAAAATTCACCGGAGCCTCTGCGATATAATCCGTATGGCTCATCCAGCAAATCGTTTTTTTGGATACGCCGGCAAAGAGCTTCGAGCTTTGTGCGTTAATGTGGACTTCTGTTTTGCCATATTCACTGACCGGAGCCGTCGCAACCTTGCCCCCAAGCAAATGTGCGATAAGCTGTGAACCATAACAGATTCCCAATACCGGAATGCCCAGCTTTAAAAGTTCTATGCTGCAAACAGCCGAGTCTTTTTCATAAACGCTATTCGGCCCACCGGTAAAAATAATCCCTTTAGGCTGCATTTTTTTTATTTCTTCCATGCTCAATGTATGTGGATAAACCTCACAATATACGTTGCACTCTCTTACGCGTCTGGCAATCAGCTGGTTATACTGCCCGCCGAAATCCAATACTAAGATCATTTCATTGTTTTTGTCACTCAACTCAAGACTCCCCCTCAAATATTATATCCCCAATTAGAGCATAAACGAAACTTGCTTTGCACCACATAAAAATCATTAAACCTGGTCTTGCATCGCCAAATCGCACGGTCTGTGCTACAATTGACAACAGAGCGAATTTTCAATATGACACAGGAGTTGAAGATCATGTTAAACTGTCAAACTTGCGGCAAGGAACTTGCCGAAAAAGATGCCCTGATCCATCAAAGCGAGGGCCAGGAGCGTCAAATTATCTGTCATGACTGTTTCAAGGCAGCAACCGGCACGGATTACAAGACCTTTGCTTACCGCAAAGAAAGCGCCAAACAGACTT
>JBOFWE010000176.1:0-9449 GCA_051653465.1 Selenomonadaceae bacterium
TTGAAGCCGGGCAGCACATTGTCTTTATGGGACACGGCTCGCCGCATCGGCATAATCCGGCGTATGAAAAGTTGCAGGCAGTATTTGATGCGGCTGGAGTGCCCGTGACCATCGGGGTCCTGGAGGAAAGTGATTCCCCTAACATCGAGGCAGTTTTAAGGCGGCTAAGGGAAAATAAAAATGTGTCGACGGTTATTTTGATGCCACTGCTATTAACAGCCGGAGATCATGTTTTAAATGATATGGCAGGCCCTGAGCCCGGATCATGGCAGTCACGGCTCTTGCGGGCGGGATACCAGGTGCAGCCTTATATGCATGGACTGGGAGAAAATCCGGCTGTTCAGAGGATTTATCTGCAGCATATAAGAGATGCTATTGAAGGGAAATAAGCCGGATTAAAAAATAAAATTCCCGGTCTGCCATCCGTCGATTGTTTTTATCGGTTTGATCGATGATGGAACATTGGCGGGAAATATAGTATGATAAAAAAGATTGTTTGTAAAAATTTATGGAGATTTGTTTAGGAGGATTTTATGGCAGGAGTATTTTATGGTATTGGTGTGGGCCCGGGAGATCCGGAACTATTAACCGTTAAAGCTATTAATGCAATTCGCGAAGTCGATGTTATTATCGCCCCAAAAACGGAAAAAAAAGATGGCAGTGTGGCACTTTCTATTGCCAGACCATATCTAAAAGAAGATGTTAAGATTGTTTATCAGGTATTTCCGATGGTTGTTCGCTTTGAAGAATCAACAGAGGCCTGGGAAGCAAATAAAAATGAAATTCTGGCATTGCTGCAGGCCGGCAAAAAAGTTGCTTTTTTGACGCTGGGCGATCCTATGTTTTATAGCACCTATATTTATGTGTACCGCTTGCTCGAAAAGGAAGAAGTAGATATTCGTACCATTCCGGGAATTCCGGCATTTTGTGCGGTTGGCAGTAAGCTTGGTTATCCGATCGTTGAGGGAAATGATGTATTGAGCATTATACCAGCTACAGCGGATGCAAAAAAAATAAAAGATGTGATTGCCGTGTCCGATAATGTTGTTCTGATGAAGGTGTATAAGAATTTTTCGAGCATTGTAGATGTCCTTGAAGAAAATAATATGACCGATAAGGCGGTTATGGTCAGCCGTTGCGGACTGCCGGATGAAGAAAAAATTGACGATATTGTCGCTGAGAAAGACAAGAAAGTAAATTATCTGTCGACAATTTTGGCCAGAAGAAACTAAAAATGATTTTTTATCGGCAGAAACGTGAGGTGAAAGTATGGACAGGCCTAAGTTTTTATATCTGTTGTATGCGGTTTTATTTATGCTTGGCATCCTGTTTGCCGGTTGTGGAAAGTCGCCAGCAGCCGGAGCCGATGGCACATATCTGACGTTGACGGATGACAATGGACGGCAGGTTTCTCTTTCTAAAAAGCCGGAACGCATTGTTGCCTTGTCAGCTTCTTTCCTAGAACCACTGCAGGCCGTCGGGGCCAATGTTGTCGGTCGTCCGAGCTCACAGACAGGAGTCCCGGAAGGGGCTCAGACGATGGAAGAAGTTGGAGCAGTTTATCAGATCAATATTGAAAAAGTTGTGGCGCTGCAACCCGATCTCGTCATCGCCTATAAGGGGATGAATGATAAATTTGTGCCGATTCTAGAGAGCAATCATATTCCGGTCATTGTGGTTGATATGAAGACATATGAGGACGTCAAAGAAAAGATTCGCTTATTTGCTGCGCTTACCGGTGAAAAGGGAAAAGGGGAAGCTTTGGTAAAGTCCATGGATGATAAAATTGCAGCCATTCAGGGCAAACTACCGGCAGGCGTAAAACGGATAGCAATTTTACATAGCACGGCACAAAGCGTTACGGTCCAGCTCGATGGGAGCATTGCCGGCTCGGTCGCCAAAATGCTTGGTTTTGAAAATGTGGCTTCAGCCAGCGAGCCACTTGAAGGAAATCCCAATGCAGCACCATACAGTTTGGAGACGCTGGTCAAACAGAATCCAGACATTATATTTGTAACCAGTATGGGGGACATGGAGTCGATTAAGCAGAGTATGGAAAAAAATATGGCAGCGAATCCGGCCTGGCAGACGCTACCGGCAGCTGCCGGCGGGCGCCTGTACTTTCTTCCCCAGTCCCTGTTTTTGCTTAGTCCAGGGATTCATTATCCCGAGGCTGTAGCAAGTATGGCAAAACTTGCTTATCCAGGAGTTTTTGATAATGATGAATAATCAAGAAACAAAGGCAGCGGCTTTTTTTATGACGCCCGGCAAGAAAAGGCTAATAGTGCTATTTCTTTTTGCTATGCTGGCGGTGGCTGGCTGTCTCGTCAGTCTAATGAAGGGTGCAGTGCCGGTAAGCATCAGCGAGATTTTTCAGTCCTTACTACCCGGCAGTGGCGCGACAAATGAGCAAATCATTTACAATATTAGGTTGCCGCGTACGATCGTGGCGGCCTTGACCGGGATGAATCTAGCCCTGTCCGGTGCGATTTTACAGGCGGTGATGAAGAATCCGCTGGCCGATCCACATATTATCGGTATATCCTCAGGTGCCGGGCTGGCAGGAATCAGCATTATGATTCTTTATCCGGCTCTCGAGTATTTGATTACGCCAGCGGCCTTTATGGGAGCGATGGTGGCGGCTGTCTGTATTTACCTTTTGGCCTGGAAAGGTGGGATTCGTCCGGTCCGCATTATTTTAGCAGGGGTTGCCGTGTCTTCTTTTTTGGGGGCGGGCATATCGGCTTTGCTGATTTTTTACAGTGACCGCGTTCATGGAGCCTTGATGTGGATGGTCGGCGGCCTGTCAGCTCGCAGCTGGCCGCATGTGGAGATTATCCTGCCCTATGCGGTGGCAGGTTTTTTCTTTGCGATGTTAGGTTCGCGACAGCTCAATCTGCTGCAGCTTGGCGATGAGATTGCCAAAGGCCTAGGGCTTCGGGTTGAGGCCGCACGTCTTTTAATGACCGCTGTGGCGGCTCTTTTAGCGGCAAGTGCCGTATCGGTTGTCGGCTTGCTAGGGTTTGTCGGCTTGATTGTACCTCATGCGGCCCGGTTATTAATTGGCTCAGATTATCGTTTTTTGCTGCCGGCAACGGCACTGCTGGGGATAGCCGTTGTCACGGCCAGTGATACTTTTGCCCGAGTGGTTTTTGCCCCGACAGAATTGCCGGTGGGAATTATCATGGCCGCTGTGGGGGCCCCGTTCTTTTTGTTCTTGCTTAGGAGGCAGCTTTGATGAGTAGTTTGCGGGTAGAAAATCTCAGTATTTGTATTGGCGGGAAAAAAATTTTATCAGATATTTCGCATGTATTTCCAGCCGGCAAGCGCACGGCAATTATTGGCCCGAATGGTTCGGGTAAATCGACGCTGCTGCAGTCCTTGGCAGGAAACGGATCTCTTACCAGTGGGCGGGTTATGCTTGATGAACGCAATGTGCGAGCCTTTGGCAAAAAGGAATTGGCGCGTCTGTTGGCTATCTTGCCGCAGGGGGCACAGGTGCCGCCGGATATTACGGTAGCTGAGCTGGTGGACTATGGCCGTTTTGCCCATCGGCGCTGGTTTGGCAATGATGCCGGGGAGGACAAAGCGGCTGTTGCCTGGGCACTGGAGCAGACGAAAACAGCTGCTCTCAGTACCCGGCAGGTAGCGACACTTTCCGGCGGTGAACGGCAGCGAGCCTGGCTGGCTATGGCTCTGGCCCAACAGCCGCAGGTTCTTCTGCTCGATGAACCGACAACGTATCTTGATATTGCCCATCAGCTGGAAGTCATGGAGATTGTGGCGCAGCTGAACCGCGAATCGGCACTTACGGTTGTTATGGTTCTGCATGATATCAATCATGCCCGCCGGTATGCCGATGAGGTAGTAGTCATAAAAGATCAGCATATCGTGGCGTCGGGGGACCCTAACTGTGTACTTGACCCTTCATTGCTCGAGCGCGTATTTGGTGTTACCGCCGATATTTTTATAAATGCTGCCGGGCAGACAATATTGTCACCGCTCGCTTTGGTAAAGTAGCTCTGGAAGATCCATTCCGGGGCTATTTTTTTTGTAGAGTGGTTACTGATAGCTGATATCATATGATATCATAGCTTACAGTAATGGATTTTGCTTACATAAAAGACATATTTTATTATTTTTTTGCATAATGATTATGCATTTAAAACATAAGGAATATGAGACCTCTATTAAAGCCTTTAAAACAAAGGGCAGAAAATTCACTCAATTAATACATGCATAGTGGTAATGAAAATTTTTAGTTCATGCATTAGACAGAAAATATGGATTAAAGTACGATGAATACATGAATACATGAGGACTGGAAAGGGGAAATAATTTATGGAAGATTTCGAAAAAATTTTGACGCCGGGGAGAAATGCTCTTGTCCGGCAGGTCGTACAAAAATCAGATACAGCAGAGAATTATTCCAGTGAGTTAAATGGTCTTTTGGCAACGCCAAGCTGTGTGGGGCTGGCAATAAAAGCTTCGCTGGAGGTTATTGATCCATATCTGCCGCAAGGTCTTATAAGTGTAGGCTGTTCCATGGATTTTAAGCATACTGCACCGACGAGCCTGGGAATGACGATTAACATCCAGGCATCGATACTGGCAGTAGAGGGCAATGAAGTGGTCCTGAAAATAAAGGCGTGGGATGAGCAGGGCGAGGTTGGGCATGGGATCCATCGCCGCATCATTGTTGACCAGGCTGAATTGATGGAAAAAGCCAGAAAGAGAACACAGTTTTTGACAAACAGAAGAATATAAGGAGATGATCAAATGAAATTGCCGGATACGATGGAAGGGGCGCTGATTCTTAGCGTGGTTGATTTTCTGCTTTGTTTTGTCTTTATCGGTGCCATTGGCGGTGTTCTGGCCCTATTTCCGTGGCTTAACCGCATGGGAGAAATAAAAGAAACAAAGAAATAAAGCCGTTAAAGAACGTATTATGGAGGGATATATATGTATGAGCAATTTATGGGGTTGATGTATGACCTGCTCGTTCAAACAGGTCTGATGCAGATCTGGTGGGGAAATGTGCTGATGATTATGGTAGGATCTGGGCTCCTGTATTTGGGAATTGTGAAAAAATACGAACCATTTTTGCTGGTGGGAATCGGCATGGCTTGTATTGTCGCAAATGTTCCTGGATCTGATCTGACGCAGCCGGGGGGCCTGTTCCATTATGCTTATGCCGGCGTGCAGTCGCTGATTGTACCACCGTTGATTTTTTTGGGAATCGGAGCGATGACGGATTTTGGTCCGATGATAGCGAACCCAAGCCTGGTTGTGCTTGGGGCAGCAGCGCATCTGGGGATTTTTGTGGCCCTGATCGGGGCGAAGTTATTGGGATTTACCTTGGCAGAAGCCGGGGCGATTGGTATTATTGGCGGTGCGGACGGACCAATGGCGATTTATATGACGATGAAATTAGCGCCGGACCTGTTACCGCAGATTTCGGTGGCGGCCTATTCCTATATGGCTTTGATGCCCTTGATTCAGCCGCCTGTTATGCGTCTGCTGACTACAAAGGAAGAACGTGAAATCGTGATGGAACAGCCACGGTATGTTTCGCGCTTGGAAAAAATTGTTTTTCCAATTATCATTGCTATTATTGTGAACTTGTTTTTACCACCGGTTGCACCGTTGATTACGATGCTGATGCTTGGCAATCTGCTGCGGGAATGTCTCGTGGTCGAGCGTTTGGCAGAGACTGCTTCGGGAGCACTGCTTAATGTGATTACATTGGTGCTGACTGTGGCGATTGGATCGACAATGAATGCTGATGAATTTTTAACCGTGAAGACCTTGATGATCGTAGCCCTAGGGCTGGTCGCTTTTCTCGTCGGTACGGGTTCAGGGGTTGTTTGTGCCAGAATTATGAATAAAATCAGTGGTGGCAAGATCAATCCACTGATTGGTTCGGCAGGGATTGCCTCGGTGCCGATTGCGGCCCGGGTTTCACATGTTGTTGGTTTGGAAGCAAATCGCAGCAATTTTTTGATCATGCATGCAATGGGGCCGAATCTGGCCGGGGTATTTGGTACAGCCATTTCAGGGGGGATTATGCTGGCCCTGCTCGGGGCGGTCTGAGAATCTGGCCGTTAAGAGAATAAAATTAAAAATAAACAGGTTGTCGGAATGTTACCGGCAGCCTGTTTATTTTTATTTGAGATTCTTTATCAATTAACTTGACAAGCTGATGAAGATACTTTATGATTATATCATGATATAGATAATCATTATCAATAAATTCACTGAAAGAGGGAGAATATATGATGACATTGAGGGAAGCCAGACCTGGAATGAAGGTGAAAATTGTCGCATTGGCCCCGTCGGAATTAAAACAACGGCTGATGAGCCTTGGCTTGATAAAGGACACGATTGTTGAAGTTTTACGGCCGGCTCCACTCGGGGATCCGATGGCAATTGCACTGCGGTCATATAAATTATCCTTGCGCTTGGAGGATGCAGAAAAAATTGAGGTTCGGGTGGCCGAATAAAGGAGATAATATCTATGGGACTTTTAGCTGTTGCGTTGACAGGAAACCCGAATACGGGTAAATCGACGATTTTTAATGAACTGACAGGAGCAAAACAAAAAATTGGTAACTGGCCGGGAGTTACTGTCGATAAGAAAATTGGCTATATAAATCATGCCGGCCGGGCAATTTCAGTAGTTGATCTGCCCGGAACCTACAGTATCAATTCTCGTTCACCAGAAGAAAAAATTGTTGAAAATTATCTTATGGATGAAAAACCAGATATTGTTGTCAATGTAGTTGATGCAGCTAATATCGAACGAAATTTGTTTTTGACTATCCAACTGTTGGAACAAAGGGTGCCACTGTTGATTGATCTGAATATGATGGATGAAGCAAAGTCGCACGGGATTGAGATCAGTGCAAGAAAGCTTGGGGATTTCTTGGGGATGCCGGTAGTTGAAACGGTAGGCCGCAGCCGTGCAAGCACTAAAAAACTTCTCGCCGTATTTACCAATACAGTGATGAGTGATTATAGAAATAGTGATCGCCTTGAGGAACATATTGAAAAAATTGATAAGATCAGGGCGCAGGGGCTGGATCATGAAGCCGAAGAAGAGGCTGTAATTGGACTTCGCTATGGACTTATAGATGAGATTATGACGGCAGCGGTGGTGAAGGGCACGGTAAAGCCGACGCTTTCCCATAAAATTGATCGTGTACTTGCCCACAGCTTTTTAGCTTTACCGCTTCTGTTTTTGATGATTTACGGTGTGTTTGAAATCACTTTTACCTGGATCGGACAGCCAATAGCCGATATGCTTGATGGATTTTTCAGCGAGGATTTTGCTCCCTGGGCAGCTGAAATTATGGAAGGCATGGGCACAGCCCCCTGGTTGCAGTCGCTGGTGACTGATGGTATTATAGCCGGTGTTGGCAGTGTGTTGACCTTTGTACCATTGATATTTACTTTGTTTTTTTGCCTGAGTTTTCTTGACGGGACCGGTTATATGGCCCGGGTGGCATTTATCATGGATCCTGTAATGCGTAGGGCTGGACTGACGGGAAAAGGTGTTATGCCGTTGATTATGGGATTTGGTTGCGGGGTGCCAGCGATTATGGGGGCTAGAGCCCTTGATTCTGAAAAAGACCGCATGATTTCTATTCTGGTGACACCGTTTTTGACCTGCGGCGCGAAGCTGCCTATCATGGCGCTGTTTGCTGCTATGTTTTTTCCGGAGCAAGCAGCCAATGTGGTATTTGCGATGTATGTCATAGGTGTTATCATGGCAATCGCCATGGCAAAACTTCTCAGCCGGACGACATTTAAGGATGAACCATCTACCTTTTTGTTGGAACTGCCACCGTATCGTATGCCGGCAATGAAGAGTGTTCTGATTGAAACCTGGGATAAAGGCAAAGGTTATCTGATCAAAGCGGGGACCATTATTTTTGCGATGTCGGTTGTAATCTGGTTTTTGAGCAATTACAATATGGATGGAGCGACAGCCGATATGAGCGAAAGCTTTCTGGCTGTGATCGGAGCAGCTATGTCCAGCTTGTTTGCCTTTCATGGGTTTGCTACCTGGGAGGCAGGAGCGGCAATTGTCACCGGAATATTGGCGAAGGAATCAGTGGTTGCCACGCTGGGCATCCTTTATGGATCCGCTGATATTGCTACCGATGCTGAATCGGCAGTGGAAACAGCCACGCAGCTTGCCGGAAGTATGGGACTATCCTTTACAACCCTTTCGGCCTTGACTTTTATGGTATTTGCTCAGCTTTATACCCCTTGTGTTACGGCATTGGGGACGATAAAAAAAGAGACGGGAAAATGGAAGTGGGTTGCTTTTGCGGCAGCATATACGTTTGTCGCTGCCTGGACCGTATCCCTGCTCGTATATCAGGGCGGGCGTTTGCTCGGCTTTGAATGAGAGGAGTTTTTGTTATGGGAACCTATATCGTTGGCGCGATTGTCCTAGCTTTGTTTGGACTAGGGGTGCAGCGGATTTACAAAAATTTTAAAAGCGGTACTTCTGATTGTTGCGGTACAGGTGGCTGCAGCTCAGGATGCAGCGGCTGCCATTGTGCTAAGATAAAATAAATAAACGGGGCTGTAGACCAAATGATTTCTCATTTTGTCACAGCCCCGTTTTTATTTATTTTCTGGAAGAAAACCGTTTTTCCTCAGAATGGGTAAAATGCGCAGCGCTATATAGGCGATAGCGGCACTTTGCAGCAGGTCAAAGGTTATATAGGGAAGAAACCCAATGGCAATTGCCTGATAGAGGGAGAGATCCTTTGCCAGATAAAAATGAAAAATGAAGTACAGATAACCGACTCCGGCGATATAGAGTGCCAGCAACCCGCCGGTAATGACGGAAAACAAACGGATGAAAGAAAGCTTAAGGGCTGTTGCGGCATATTGTCCCACAATGAAAGAACAAATAGCAAAGCCAAGCAAATAGCCAAAAGTTGGTTGCAGCACATAAGCTGGGCCGCCGCCGCCGGCAAAAATGGGAAGCCCGATCAGTCCGATAAAGATATAGAGCAGCTGTGAATAGAGCCCGTAGCGCCCTCCGAGAAGCAGCCCGGCAAAAGTGCAGAAGAAAAATTGCAGTGTAAACGGAACAATCGGTGTTGGAATTTTGATAAAAGCGCCGACCGCTGTCAGGGCAGCAAACAATGAAATCAATAACATGGAACGAAGTGGGATTTTTTTAGTCAACAAAATCAGTCCTTTTCCAGTGATAAAATCTATACCTACAGTATAGATACCGTCGCTTCTATTGTCAACCGTTTGATAAATATTGGTTGACACCAAGGGAAAAAAGGGCTACATTGTTTGATGAAGGTTTGTACTGATGACGGAAAGGATGATAAAGGCGATGAAAGGATTATTTATTACAGCTACGGGGACAGACGTTGGCAAGACGATGATAACAGGGGCAATTGCTGCCGCCTGCA
>JBOFWE010000177.1:0-4752 GCA_051653465.1 Selenomonadaceae bacterium
TCCGATGCTTAACTTTATCGCTCTGCGGAAATACCTTGTCCCATTTTTGCGTTAATTTCAAAGTAGCAGCCTCCGTATTAGTGCTGTTAATCACTATTGTATCTGTCGTTGCCTGCGCTGCAGACCCAACCCCATCAGCGCCCAGTGCCATAACCACACCCAGCAATGCCGTTGTTACTATTCGTTTTGCCTTAAACCCTGTTTTCATATAAATCATCCTCTCTTGAAAATCCCTAGTTCTTATAAACGGCATATCTTCTTGCCGACACGATATTAACTCTGTCATCCGTATCAGCAAAACCTCTTTTTGCCCGTATCCGTTTATATTTGCATTATAATATGGCAATAATTTTAAATAAAATGCCTATATCAAACTTCAAATCATGCTCAAAAAGCATTAATATCAAAGCATCTCTATACTGACTATATTTATAAATAAAGATTTTCACCCAGCTCCGCCACGAAAATGGACCGGGGCTTTTTTATTTTTTACAAAAAGCTCCGGCCCATTACCCCAGATGGCATATTTCAACCAAAATTTTTAAGTCACAGCAGCACAATACAAAGGTATTATTGCCATATTCATGCCTTATAAGATTATTCTACAGCAAATCCCCCCACTTGCTATTTTAGCGATTCGTCAGCCCCATCCCAAAAACAGCAAGTATAAAGAATCCCAGCTCGTATGCAGCAGTATGGGGACAAAAATATTTTTGCTCCTTATAAATGCCCAGGAAAAAATCACGCTTAGAACAAATACCGTCATGCTATTTCGCAGCAACTGTATCGGCACGGCAAACATATTGGAATAGTACTAAATTGGCATATGTATGCTCAAAAACATCACTGCATTTATTAAAATTGCCGAACAGCAAGGCAGCTTTTTAAGAGTTGCATTCAAAAGCCAGCCGCGAAATACGGCCTCTTCCGTTACCCCTACAAATAAAATAACCCCTACAAAAACCTCTATTTTAAATCCGGCATGAATTGCAATCTGATCAAATAAGCCATACGCCGCTATAATATAATACAAACAAAACCCTGCAAAAACCATACAATATTTGCGCCACTTCACAGGGCTAAATACCATTTCGTTTAATGTCAGCCACATGTCCTGTTCAAAATACCGGACAAGAAGAATTGACGGAACTACCCATATCAAAACTTTCAGCCCAATTCCGATAAAGACGTTTTCCCATTCGCTAAACATCTGCTCCAGAAGTGGCCCCCATATCAATTCTCGCATTGCCCATAAACAAGCAAACACCATAAAATATAAAGCTATCACACCCACAGTTAACTGAGGCCTATTTTTCAATCAAAACACCTATTCCTTTATATGAAATTTCCCTATAAGCTTCGCTCTATGAATCTGCTGCACTTGCGAATCAGCTTCCTCCGGATGATCCTTCCCTATAAGATAGGTATCAGCTGTCATTATCATGTCATGCTCCGAAAGCTCACCAGGCACCAATCTATTCTTGCCCCGATCCTCACCATTTACATAAAGATGTTCATCTTTTATTTCAATTACATCGCCCACCCCTGCAATAATTCTGCCAATTTCAACTCGCCCCTCCCGCTGGTAAGCAACTACATCAAATTTTTGCGGTGCTGCCACCGTGTAGGCCATGCGATTCAAAAATACAATTTTCCCGTCTGCTACGGCGGGAGCCATACAGCTTCCGGAAATAAGCACCGGACAAAAAATTGCATAAACCAGCACAATGGCAAGTACAAACAAGGCCGCCACCGCTATTCGTGTAAGTCTTTTTCTTTTCCTGATTTTTTCCCCAATCTGAACATATCTTTGTGTCTCTGCATCAAGTAAACTATTTTTATTTTCTCTTATTTCATCCAGAAATCGACTGCATGTATTACACTGTTCAAGGTGTTCCTCAATCAAACCATTGCTTTCACCACTCGTAGCCAAATCATTATATAGCGCGAGAAGATCCTGAACTAAGCTGCAGGGTATATCATTCTTCATTTTTTATTTCCTCCAATCGTGCGATTAATTCTTTTCTTCCCCGGTGGTACAAAACCTTCGCTGAATTCGCATTGATCTGCATCAATTTACCAATTTCCTCAAACGGCAAATCAAAATACAAGCGATAACACAATACATCGCGATATTTCGGATCAAAATGCAAAATCTCCCGTTTAATACAGGCCGTTTTTTCCTTTAGCTCAAGGAGTTCACAAGGCGTTTTAGCGAAAGATTCCATGTGAGCATCCAAAACCAACTCAACGGGCACATCTTTTTCAATTGGATTTTTGCGAAAATATTTGTAACATACATTTTTGGCAATAGAACATATCCATGTTTTTATATTGCAGGCCCCCTTAAATCGATCCATAGAGATGTATACTTGATAAAAAGTCTCCTGCGTCAGTTCTTCTGCCAGATCATATTTAAAATTCATCAATCGCAAAATAAATAAAAATATTTCCTTATTATATTTTTCATAGAGAAATTCAAAATCCCCCATAATCCGCCCCCTTTCATTGGTGTACATATATTAGTCCCATAAATTAGCAAAAGGTTACACGATTTTTAAAAATATTTCATTTTTCGTAAAATCATACCGCAATATTATACAATACTTCCTGACTGAGGTGCGTTTATACTAAACAAAAACCTCAGAAGGAGTCTTTTTATGTCTATTGTTAAAGCATTTTTAAACAGTGCCGCTTTTAATCTTGCCACTGCTATGGCTATTGTCGGAAGTTCTGTTATTTGTGGCAAAATTATCACCCAGGATTTCCCGCTTTTCCTGGGATCCGAATTGCGATTCCTGGTTGCTGCCGCCCTTTTTATCCCGCTTGGCATCTATAATCGTTCACTTTTGCGCCTGCCGCGTCATGACTGGTGCTTGTTGTTGCTTATGGCCTTTTGCGGACAAATGCTCTTTACCATTCTCCTTTTACTCGGCCTGCGCTATACGTCCGGGAGCAACGCCGGAATGCTGACCAGCACAACCCCTTTTTTCATGTCCATTTTTTCTTTTTTTGTTCTTGGCGAACGCTTTCGCCCGCTGCAGTGGCTGGGGCTACTGCTTACATTGACCAGCATCTTTTTCCTAAGCTATGATACAATTTCCAATTTGGCAACAACAGACAGCCAGCAATGGCTCGGCAATCTCCTTGTTTTAGGGGCTGTAGCCAGCGAAGCGATTTTCCTGCTACTCGGCAAAAAGCTCCAAACAAAGCTTTCCGGGCTTTCAATCACCGCGCTGCTCTCCTTGCTTGGTGCCGGCCTTTGTCTGCCCCTTGCCTGTTCCGAAATAGGGGATTTTAATTTCTCCGCCTTGACTATGCCTGACGTCATTGCTATGCTTTATTTTGGAATGGTTTATACGGATATTGCCTACCTTCTATGGTTTCGCGGCGTTATCCAAACTACAGGCGCAACCGCCAGTGCTTATACCGCACTAATGCCGCTGACAGCAACTCTTTTATCCGCACTACTGCTTCAAGAACAACTGTCCCTGCTGCAGCTGATTGCCTTATGTACTGCAATTGCCTCAATTTTGCTCCTTACCCTGACAAAAGCCCCAATAAAAGGAGACGTTTTGCATGAAGTACCACCGTCCGTCTAAAGAGAGAATTATTCATCAGCATCTTGCCTTATCCGGTGGAATTGATTTATTGCAAGCCGAATATTTTCAGCAGCACTTTAACCGGCATTCGCATGACGGCTATGCTTTTGGCATTATTACTGGCGGACAGCTTGATTTTTTCTACCAGCACAAAAACTGGCACGCGATCCCTGGCAGCATAAATCTCACAGTCCCAGGAGAAGTCCACGACGGTCAGGCTAAGGATACTAACGGCTGGTCATACCGTATGATTTATCTGCCGGCCAGGCTGCTGCAGGAGGCAGCCCGGCAGCTGACAGGGCGAGATACGCTGCCATGGTTTTTGCCAGGCTGCATCGATCAAAGCCCTTTGGCCTTTTCTCTTTCTATTTTGCACAATTGTCTTGCTGATCCAGCCATTGATGTTCTGCAAAAAGAATCCGCTCTGCTTTACTGGCTGACTGCCTTTATTGAAGCGTATGGCGAAGAAAACCTACCTACATTTCACCTTGGGCAGGAACCCCTTGCTATTTCCCGAAGCCTTGCTTATTTGCAGGAAAATTTCACCCAGCCAATTTCACTGCAAGCACTTGCTGACATTGCAAAGCTCAGTAAGTATCATTTGCTGCGCACCTTTGTAAAAGTTGTCGGGATGCCACCGCATCTTTACCAACAGCAGCTTCGCATACAAAAAGCAAAAGTTCTACTCGCTGCCGGCAACTCTGCTGCAGCAGTTGCCATCGATACCGGTTTTGTCGATCAAAGTCATTTTTCTCGTCAGTTTAAAAAAATAACCGGTCTTACGCCCAGTCTATATAAAAAAACGATGAGCTAAGTCTCCGTATGTACTGACCCCATAAGGTAGACCTAAAATCAGTCTAACTTTATGGGGTCACTACAGTATCCGGATGCTTAGCTCATCGTTTTTCAATTATATTTCTCAGCAACGACATTTCTCTATCCAACTGACTTATTTTTCCCATAATGACGGCAGCCTGCTTATCATTATTTAATAGCAAGATAAATGACAACCTTCGTCTGCTCCGCCCCGCCGCGTGATAAATCATATATCTCAAGATCTGCTGTATAGGCTCGCTTTTTCTTCAGGAGATCATCCGCCCAGATCTGTTGCCATTTTTTTATCACAACATCTGGCAGCGCCTCCGCTGAA
>JBOFWE010000178.1:0-1125 GCA_051653465.1 Selenomonadaceae bacterium
GAAAATCTTATTTGCAAAATGCGAAAAGATTTTCATCTGTTTTTATTTTATGATAAAGCCATAAAGGAAACCGATCCATCAGGATCATTATCCAGGAGGTTTTATTATGAATAAATTTTTATCAACCCGTCAGATGCTGTTCAACGCGCAGGCTGAGGCCTATGCCGTTCCAGCCTTTAACATCCACAATTTGGAGACCTTTCAGGTGGTCGCCGATACGGCCAGCGAAATGCATTCTCCGGTCATCATCGCGGTAACCCCGTCGACGATTGAATACGCCCGTGATGAATATGTCGTTGCCATGGCCGAAGTTGCCGCCAAAACCAGTTCGGCCCCGCTGGCAATTCACCTCGATCATTTCGAAAATATCGCCCAGATCAAAAAGGCCATTGATGCCGGCTTCCGCTCCTGCATGATCGATGCTTCAAAGCTGCCCTTTGCAGAAAACATCGCCATCGTAAAAGAAGTTGTTGCCTATGCTCACCGCCGCGACGTCACGGTGGAGGCCGAACTGGGGCGCCTCGTCGGCGTCGAAGACGATCTTGTCGTCGACGAAAAAGACAGTATTTATACAAATCCGGCAGATGCAATAAAGTTCGTGACTGCTACCGGCATTGATTCCCTGGCGGTAGCCATTGGTACAGCCCATGGTCTGTACAAGGGAACGCCAAAGCTCGATTTCGACCGGCTTACAGCGATACGCAAGGCCATTTCCCTGCCGCTCGTACTGCACGGGGCTTCCGACGTGCCGGATGAACTGGTGCAAAAGGCAATTTCCCTGGGCATCTGCAAGGTAAATATTGCCACCGATTTGAAAATCCCGTTTTCCAATGAAATTAAAGCATATTTTCACGAACACCCGGAAGCAAATGATCCGCGCAAATACCTCACCCCGGCTAAGAAAGCAATGAAAGCTGTCGTCATGCATAAAATAAATGTCTGCGGCAGCGCTGGCCGCTATTGAGGAGGCGAACCATATGATCTACACGCTGACAACAAATCCGGCCATCGATATGAATCTGACCGGCAGGGGCATTGCACCAAATTGTGTCAACCGCACCGGAAATGTTGTATATTCGCCTAACGGCAAAGGAGTCAATGTCTCGCTGGTACTTGAGCACTTTG
>JBOFWE010000179.1:0-3355 GCA_051653465.1 Selenomonadaceae bacterium
GATGTCGAAACCTGCTCGCCGCAAGATTTACTCACAGCTGTTTCCAAAGACATAGCAGGAAAATTTGGAACAAAGTAGAAGTACATTCCATAGGACCGAAAATGAAGGCAAGTTAGGGGGCTTTTTTATGCCGACGAAAATCATCAATTTGCAGGATAGTTTTTTAAATCAGGTACGTAAAGAGAATGTGGCTGTGGCAATTCATCTGGTGAATGGTTTCCAGCTGAAGGGGTATGTGAAGGGGTTCGACAATTTCACGGTTATTCTCGATAGTGCCGGTAAACAACAGATGGTCTACAAACATGCGATATCGACAATATCGCCGGCCCGTCCGATTGCAGGCAGTTATGAAAGCGACAAAAAAGACGGCGGCAAGGAATAATAAACAACAGGGATGAGAAGAAGAGCAGAGCAGCAAGCCGGCTTTGCTCTTTTTTGACGATGAATACGGAACAAAAGTTCTCCGAGGAGGTTTATCATGAAAATACGAGGCTTTGAAATCATTGAAGAATATAAAATGGCGGCGATTGCACTGCCGCAAAGAAAGACCGGCAGCAGTGCCGGCTATGATATAGCGGCAGCGGCGGAGGTGTCGTTGACACCGCAGCAGGTGACAATTATTCCCACGGGGCTTAAGGCTTATATGCTGCCGGATGAATATTTGGGCATTCATATACGCTCTGGGCTGTCCATCAAAAAACACCTGTCCCTGATCAATGGGCAAGGAATTATCGATGCCGATTACTATAATAACCCGGATAATGAAGGACATATCATGGTCGCGATTTTCAATCACAGCGAAGTGCCGGTGAAAATAGAAAAGGGCATGCGCATTGCGCAGGGGATTTTCTATAAATACCTGACGGTCGACGGTGATATGGCGGGCTGTGGCAATGCGCGTCAGGGTGGCATGGGCTCAACAGGAGTGTGATGGATATGGACGATATGGATTTGTTTTCAGGAGCGGAACAAAGCAGTGCGCATCGTTATGAACCGCTGGCCGTGAGAATGCGGCCCCGAAATTTCGATGAGTTTATCGGCCAGGAAAGCGCGGTGGGGAAAGGCCGCTATTTGCGAAAAATGATGGAGCAGGACCAGATCCCCTCCCTGATCTTTTTTGGTCCGCCGGGAACTGGCAAAACGACGCTGGCCCAGATGGTGGCCGCTGTGACTGACAGCGATTTCAAGAAATTGAATGCTGTCTCGGCCGGCATTGCCGATATCAGAAAAATTGTTGAGGCGGCAGCCGAGCAGCGGAAATACTATCAAAAGCGCACGATTATATTTATTGATGAAATACATCGCTTCAATAAAAGTCAGCAGGATGTCCTATTGCCATATGTTGAAGACGGGCGGCTGGTGCTGATCGGAGCGACGACGGAAAATCCTTACTTTGAAGTCAATCATGCCCTGCTGTCGCGGGTGCGGATCGTAAAGCTCGAGGTGCTCAACGAAGCCCAGCTGGTGCGGATTTTACAGCAGGCTCTCACGGATCCGGTCCGGGGACTTGGTGGGCTGGAGCTTACGTGTCCGCAAGCACTGCTGGAAGCGATTGCCCAGGTGGCCGGCGGCGATGCACGAATGGCCCTGAATATTCTTGAACAGGTTGCGGCGATGGTTCCAGGCTCCGGCGGGGAAATAACAGAGAAAATGCTGGTGGAAGTCGTCGGTGAACGCTTACAGCGCTATGATAAAAAGGGTGATAATCATTATGACACCGTGTCGGCTTTTATCAAGAGTATGCGTGGCAGTGATCCCGATGCGGCCATTCATTATCTGGCCCGCATGCTGGCGGCCGGGGAAGATGTCAATTTTATTGCCCGTCGGATTGCTATCTGTGCGGCTGAAGATGTCGGCAATGCGGATCCGCAGGCATTGGTAGTGGCAATGGCAGCGGTTCAGGCAGTCCAGTTTTTGGGCCTGCCGGAAGCGCGAATTCCGCTGGCGCAGGCCGTCAGCTATATAGCGGCTGCACCGAAAAGCAATGCGGCGTATCTGGCGATTGATGAGGCCTTGGCAGATGTTCGCGGTAAAAATTGCGGGGTGGTACCGGAACATTTGCGTGATGCCCACTACAAAGGTGCGGCAAAGCTTGGCCATGGGATGAATTACCTTTACCCGCATGATTTTCCCGGTCATTTTACAGTGCAGCAATACTTGCCGGCGGAATTGAAGGGGACCCGGTACTATCGCCCGAGCGACAATGGGCAGGAAAAAAATATGCGGCAATATCTGAAGCATTGCTGGGAGAATGGCAATTAAAGGAAGTCTTTGACAAAGCAAATCCTTTGTTATATGATGAAATAAAATCTTATTATTTTAGTCGGGAATAAAACCGGGGCAAAATCGGAGGGATTTCAATGAAAATATCAACGAAGGGAAGATATGGCGTAACTGCGATGTATGAGCTGGCACTGCACTATGGTGACGGCCCGATATCGCTCAAAAGTATTGCCTTGAAACAGGGGATTTCTGAGCATTACCTCGAGCAGCTGATTTGCACGCTGCGCAACAACGGGTTTGTCAAGAGTGTCCGCGGGGCGCAGGGAGGCTATATGCTGGCCAAGGAACCGGCGGAAATTACGATTGCTGAGATCATAACAGCCATGGAAGGCCCGATCGCAATTGTCGATTGCCTGCTGGCGGATGCTTCGGCAAAGGAACAAACCTGTGCCAAGGCCGGTCTTTGCGTGACGCGTGGTATCTGGGCCAAGGTCTGCGACAGCATAACGAATGTGCTCGATTCCATCACGCTGGCGGATCTGTGCCAGGAAAAGAAGTGAAATGACGATGAAGCCCATTTATTTTGATTATGCAGCAACGACGCCGACGGACCAGGAGGTAGCTGCGCTGATGGCGGATGTTATGGTTCACTCGTTTGGCAACCCGTCAAGTGTGCACGGCTTTGGGCGAGAGGCCCTGGCGATCGTCGCCAAGGCCCGCCGTCAGCTGGCGGAGCTCATCGGAGCCAGGCCGCAGGAAATTGTATATACCAGCGGCGGCAGTGAGAGTGACAATCTGGCGCTGAAGGGAGCGGCTTATGCCTGCCGTCAGCGGGGGAATCATATTGTTACAACTGCTATAGAGCATCATGCGCTGCTGCACAGCTGCCAGCAACTGGAAGGACAAGGATTTACCGTAACCTATCTGCAGCCGGATAAAGACGGACGGATTGATCCGGCTGCGGTTAGCGCCGCACTGCGAGATGAAACGATATTGATCAGTGTGATGTTTGCCAACAATGAGGTCGGTACGGTTCAGCCGATTCGTGAAATCGGAGCTCTTGCCCGCGACCGCGGCATCTGGTTTCATACCGACGCCGTGCAGGCTGCAGGCCATCTGCCGATTGATGTGG
>JBOFWE010000180.1:0-3507 GCA_051653465.1 Selenomonadaceae bacterium
TTTGCGGTATCCCTTTAAGATTTTTTTGGTTTTTACGATAACATCAGTATGGACTATGTTTATAAATAATATCAAATGATAGGAGTTTTGCAATCATGATGAGAGCTCTTTGGACAGCTGCCACGGGGATGACGACCCAGCAGACACATATGGATGTCATTGCGAACAATCTGGCAAATGTCAATACAACCGGTAACAAGAAACAGCGGGCGGAATTTCAGGATTTAATGTATCAGACCATGCGCCAGGCTGGCGCGACCAGCGGCCCGGATACGCAGTTCCCAGCAGGAATTCAGATGGGACATGGTGCCCGCTTGGCGGCTACAAACCGCATTTTTACACAGGGGAATTTCCAAACAACCGGCAACCCGACAGATATCGCGATTGAAGGCGAAGGCTTTTTCCAAATTACGATGCCGGATGGCACGATTGCCTATACGCGTGATGGTTCGTTCAAGCTTGATTCGACCCGCCGCATGGTGACAACAGATGGTTATCCGCTTGAACCGGAAATCATTATTCCGGAACAGGCAACAAGTGATTCCATAACAATTGCCGCTGATGGGCAGGTATCGGTGAAAATTAATAATCAGACACAGGACGTTGGGCAGATCACCTTGGCACGGTTCGTAAATCCGGCAGGTCTCTCAGCGCAGGGGAAAAATTTATTTATGACAACCGATGCCTCGGGTGAGGCTATTGTCGGCAATCCGGGCGAAGATGGTGCCGGGACTTTAGCTCAGAGCACTTTGGAAATGTCAAATGTCCAGATCGTCGAGGAAATGGTCAATATGATCATTGCCCAGCGCGCGTATGAAACAAATTCAAAAGCGATTACGACCTCGGATTCCATGCTGGAAATTGCTAACGGGTTGAAACGCTGATAATCTATGAAAAAGATAAGCATTTGCTGGTGTTTGTGCTGGCTGGTCTTTTTCATGTCCACCGGTCAGGCAGCGCCAGCTTCAGTTATTGTAGCTCCGGCAGCTGAAACAAATCGTCAAGATGTGCGGTTGGGCGATATTGCACAGGTTTATGGCGATGACCCAGCGCAGGTGGCGGCCCTTCAGGGGATAATCTTGGGTCGGATTTTCCGGCCGGGGGATGAAATCACCTTGTCAGCTCAGGTCCTTTCCTTACGGGCCCGTTCTTCAGGGGTAAATTGTGACGGAGTCGACTGGCAGCTGCCGTCGGCTGTTATTATCCGGCGGCAGTCACAGCCGCTTGATAAAGGGGTATTTGAACGGCTGACGCGGCAGACGATTGCTGAGCAGCTGCAACAGGCAGGTGACAAGCGCCGTTATACTCTCGACATGTTAAATCTGCCGGAAACAATGAATGTACCGGTGGGTACGGTAACTTATGAGGCGATGATGCCAAACAGCATAAAGCCGGCAGCTGTTTCGTCGGTTCAGGTTACGGTGTTGGTCGATGGTGAGGTTTATCAAAAAGTAAACTGCCGTGTCCGGGTGCATATGTATCAGGATGTATTGACCGCTGCGCGCCCGCTTCTGGTCAAGGAAGTGATTGCGCCGGCGGATGTTCAGTTTGCCAGTAAAGAGATCAATGCCTATGATCCGGGCAGTATAACCTCAATGGACGATGCCATCGGTTTTGTCATGTCCAGGACAGTAAAAGCCGGAGATGTTCTTTTAAAGGGAATGCTGGAGCAGCCGATCCTTATCGAAAAAGGTTCATCGGTCCATATCTGTGCCGTTGTCAATGGCATCCAGGTCCAAGCGGCAGGGGTGGCCCTTCAGGATGGACGCAAGGGCGGCATGATTCGGGTGCGCAATGAAAGTTCAAAAAAAATTCTGCGGGCAAAAGTGAAAAACACGAATACTGTGGAAGTGGCAGATTGAAAGCAGGTGAGGCAATGAGTAAATATATACAGTGCGCGGTGCTGGCCTGTGTAGTTTTTTGGTCGGTGGCAGTTCCGGTATCGGCAGAGTCCCTGTGGGCCAGCGGCAACGGAACAACCAGAAGCATGTTTGCGGACCGTAAGGCACAAAACGTTGGTGATATACTGACGATTGTGATTGATGAAAAGACGACGACATCATCAAACAAAAGCATGAGCAATGGAAAAAGCGGCAAGCAGACACTGGCGGCCGGCAGCGGCATTTTTCACTTTTTAGCTGCGGCGACGGCGAGTGGTTCTGATAGCTTTGCGGCGACGGGCAAGGCTACGGATACAAATACCGTTAGTGGTAAGGTTACCGTTACGGTAATAGAAGTGCAGCCAAATGGGAATATGGTGGTTGAAGGGACACAGTCGATATGGCAGAACCGCGATGAACACAAGATAACATTGCGGGGTGTGGTCCGACAGGAGGACATTCTCGGAAATAATACAGTGTCTTCTTCACTAGTAGCAGATGCCACCCTTAAATTTGACGGTAAGGGGCCACTTAACGCGAAACAGCGGCAGGGGATTTTGACCCAGGTCTTTAATATCTTATTCTAAGATTTTGTGGGGGTTATTATGCAGAAAAAATATAAAGGGATTGCTGTTCTTACGCTGATGGCTTGCTGCCTGTCCTT
The DNA here is from genome assembly GCA_051653465.1 of Selenomonadaceae bacterium. GTDB lineage: Bacteria > Bacillota > Negativicutes > Selenomonadales > Selenomonadaceae. The sequence goes on from JBOFWE010000180.1 coordinate 2,545, forward strand.
CGGTACGGCCTTTGCCGGTGAAATGGCAACCACAAGAATAAAGGATATAGCCAAGGTTCAGGGAGTGCGAGCCAACCAGCTGGTCGGGTATGGCCTGGTTGTCGGGCTTAACGGTACAGGTGATTCCAATAAATCGATTGAAACACTGCAGTCAGTGGCCAGTATGCTGGCGTCATATGGCGTTAATATATCTTCGGCAGCTAATTTTAAGACGAAGAATGTGGCGGCGGTCATGGTTACGGCAACGCTGCCGCCGTTTGTCAGAGAAGGCGATACCATAGATCTGACGGTTTCTTCGATGGGGGATGCCAAAAGCATTCAGGGAGGAACGCTGCTGCAGACACCGCTTAAAGCTGGTAACGGCCAGGTGTATGCTGTAGGACAGGGAGCTGTATCTACCGGCGGGTTTACCGCCGGTAATGGCGGCAGCACCCGTCAGAAGAACTTTCCGACCGTCGGCATGACACCAAATGGTGGGATTGTCGAAAAATCGGTAGAGGGAGATCTCGGGCAAAATGGGACTCTGTCGTTGTCCTTGTCTAGGGCCGATTTTACGACAGCCTCCCGAATTGCGCAGGCGATTAATGCCCGCTATGGCGGGGTAGCTTCGGCCTCTAATCCAGGGCGCATTGATATTACGATTCCTCCGTATTACCGGGGAAATGTTGTCGGTTTTGTTGCCGATATAGAAGACCTCTATGTAACACCGGATAATATCGCTAAGGTTGTTGTCAATGAACGCACAGGAACCATCGTTATTGGTGGAAATGTTGCTGTTGATGAGGTGGCAATTGCGCAGGGTGGCATCAGCATCAGTATTCAGAAAAGTACGGAAGTAAACCAGCCGGCACCATTTACGCTTGGTGAAACGATTACGACGAAGAATACGGATACACAGGTAACGGAAGAGAAAGCCAACACCGTTGTGCTGCAGGCCACAGCAAATGTCAATGATATTGTCGG
>JBOFWE010000181.1:0-1978 GCA_051653465.1 Selenomonadaceae bacterium
AAGGGAAGTTCCTGCAATATTTTTTGCAGCGGCTGATCAAGCAGTGCCTCGAGCAGGGAAAACATTCCGCATAAAAAAGCTTCTCCGGCCAGCGGGCTTAAGTTTGTTTCCTCGGCAATCCGCTCGGCAAATCGTCCCCGGGTGAGCGCGGTTGTGACGAGCTCACCCGGCTTACCCTCACCTAAGCCTGTCATCAGGACAATGGTGATGATTTTAGCCAGTTTTTCGTTGCCCAGCATCGCCACCGCCTGTTTGATGGAACTGATTTTGGTGATGAAGCCATAGGCGGCAGAATTGATGTATTTTAAGATCTTATAGGAGAGACCGAGATCGCGCTGGATCATGGCTTCGATTTTCTTTACCTCGACATGAGGATCGTTTAATTCTTTGAGCAGCTTGAAGCAGACGAGCTTGCTGCCTTGAATGTCCCGGGCATCGAGGCGCAAGGGCTTGCAGAAAAAATATCCCTGAAAAAGTGTGTACCCCCAGGCAATGGCCTGATGGTACTGGTCGTAAGTTTCTATTTTTTCAGCCAAAAATACCAAGTCTTTTTTTCGCTGGAACTGCTTGGTTATGGCCTCGCAATACGAGGGGCTGCTGGCCAGAAAGTCGATTTTTATGATATCAGCTATATCGATCAGCGGGTCCATCTTCGGGTGATAGACAAAATCGTCGAGGACAATTTTATAGCCGGCAGCTTTGAGCTTCTCGCAGGCAGCCAGGGTCAGGGCATCCGGTTCAACGTTTTCCAGCACTTCGACGACAATCTGCTTGGGCGGCAAAAAACTGACGACATCGCTGACCAGCATGCGTTGCGAAAAGTTCACAAATGCCAGTTTGCCACGGGTCAGTTTCTCAATGCCGAATAAAAACATGCTGTTTGCCAGGACGCTGGAGGTTGCCTCGTCGGCTTCGCAGCCGGGAAAGGCGTTGAGCATCGCTGATGGGCTGTTGCTGCGATACAGCAATTCATAGCCGTAAATCTGCAGCTTGTTGGTAAATATTGGCTGTCGGGCGAGACATTCAACCATATGTAGATTCCCTGCTTTCTAAAATACTATGCCCGATGGCATGAATATCTCCGGTTGGCAGCGCGGTCTAAGTGCTGTTCAACCGGAGATGGTGTTTGATCTTTCCGTCGAGCTCGACGCAGCAAAAGCTGCGCCAAACTGTCATATACTATAACTATACCACAAATTATGGCAAGCATAAACACCGATCTTTATGCTTGAAGGATACCGGTGGCGAAGTATCAGGCGATGATCGTGCTGCGGGGATTTTGCTTGCATTGCTGCCATTGCTGCTCGAGGCGCTGGGTTATATCCTCAAAGCTCTCATTGGCCTGCACGATGGTGCCGTAAAGACTCGTTTCGATCGATCGTCCTTCCCAACCGGTGACGGTTTTATCGCTCAGGGCCAGTTTCAGCTTGTTGGCCCAGTTGAGCAGCAAGGGGGTTTTGTTGCTGTTTATAAAGACAATAAACGAGCTGCCATACCAGCGGGCGACCAGACTGCCCTTTTCGGGATCGATGTTTTCTGAAATGGTCCGGGCAACTTCTTTTAAAAGATGGTTGCCGAGATTGAGTCCGCCGTGATTATTGAATTCGGCGAGATTGCGGATGTCGACGATCATTAAACTCAGGCAGATCTCGGTAAATGCTTTTTCTGATTCAGCTAAAAGCATTTTAATTTTTTGCTCTATATACTGCTTGTTGGGCAGATTTGTGATCGGATCAATATAGGCGGTCTGGACCAGATCGTTGACGGCAGACTCGGCCAGGGATTTTGTATGCTTTTGGCGGAAGACTTCAAGTACGCCCAAAATCTTCTGGCTGCTGTCATGAAGCGGCAGACAGCGTATTTCGACGGGCAGAGTATGTCCCTTTTTATGACGTAAAAAGCAGGAGGTTTGAAACAGGCGATTTGTTCCCAGGGCTTTTTTGATGGGACAGCCTAGTTCGCAGCAGGGTTCCCCTTG
>JBOFWE010000182.1:0-1518 GCA_051653465.1 Selenomonadaceae bacterium
GGTCAACTACCGTGTATGCGGCGATTTGCGCTGGTCGATGCCGCTTTTTGCCGGGCAGATCTGTGCCGAAGGCACAAGTTTGAAGCAGCGGTTTCTTTCCTGGCGCCAGCATCTGATTGAACTCAATCGGGAAAAGCCGTTGTGCTATCATAAGGATGATCAGGTGGTCATGCCGCAGCAGGTTATCGAAACGGTCAATGAGCTAGCGGATAAAGATGCGATTGTGGTGACGGATGTTGGACAGCATCAGATGTGGACGGCACAGTTTTACAAGTTTCGCCAGTCCCGGCGCTTGATGACATCAGGCGGTCTAGGCACCATGGGCTATGGTTTGCCGGCGGCGATTGGAGCAAAAATGGGGCAGCCGGCCCGGCAGGTTATTTTATTTACTGGTGATGGCAGCATTATGATGAACTGTCAGGAGTTTGCCACAGCGGCGGATTATGAGGTTCCGGTCAAGGTGATTGTATTGCACAATCATGTGCTTGGCATGGTCACGCAGTGGCAGCGGATGTTTTACGGGCAGCGTTATTCGCAGTCGCTGCTCAACGGCAAAACGGATTTTGTGAAGCTGGCCGAAGCGATGGGAGTCAAAGGCTATCGGGTGGATCGGCCAGAGCAGCTTAAGCCTGTGCTTGAAGAAGCTTTGGCTTTTGACGGAGCCGTGCTGGTCGATGTGATGGTCCCTGATGTTGAGGATGTTCTGCCAATGGTGCCGGGTGGAAAACGCCTCGATCAAATGGTGTTAGGGGATGAAATGTGATGAAGAAATTTTTACTGGCGGTTCTGGTCGATAATAAACCAGGAGTGCTTACCCATGTTGCGGGACTTATCAGCCGGCGGGCATTTAATATTGAAAGCATCGCGGCTGGCTACACCGAGGAACCCGATGTCACGCGCATCAATATTGTTGTCTCCGTTGACAGCGAGCTTGAACTCGAACAGGTTATCAATCAGCTGACAAAGCTCATTGATGTCATTAAGATTGTCAACCTCAGCGAAATCGATTCGATCAAACGGGAGCTCGTTTTGCTTAAGGTGCGGGCAACCCCGAAGACAAGGGCGGATATCATCAATGTCGTCAACATATTCCGGGCAAAAATTGTGGATGTTGGGCGGGAAAATGTCGTCATTGAACTGACGGGAGAACAGAGTAAAATCGATGCCTTGTGTGAAGTATTGGCAGACTATGAAATCATTGAAATTGCCAGAACCGGTGCGATTGCCCTTTCTCGAGGACCGTTACCTGCTCGGGAAATGTAGGTGTAAGGCATGGTCGAGCATGGAAGCAGCTTGACTTTTTCTGCTCCCAGTGTATAATTATTATTAGTTAATGATTATTCACTATTGCGTTTGACGCAGGGAATAAAATATTTTAAAGGGAGCGATTTTAATGGATTTAAAAGGGTCACAGACAGAAAAGAATTTATGGGAAGCATTTGCTGGCGAGTCTCAGGCACGCAATAAATATAATTACTATGCATCGCGGGCTAAAAAAGACGGTTATGTCCAGATTGG
>JBOFWE010000183.1:0-2653 GCA_051653465.1 Selenomonadaceae bacterium
AAAAAGGGCTACATTGTTTGATGAAGGTTTGTACTGATGACGGAAAGGATGATAAAGGCGATGAAAGGATTATTTATTACAGCTACGGGGACAGACGTTGGCAAGACGATGATAACAGGGGCAATTGCTGCCGCCTGCAAAAGCCGCGGCATCCATATAGGGGTATTTAAGCCGCTGGCATCGGGCGCAGTCCGTAATAGTGCGGGACAGCTGGTTTCTGAAGATGCGTCATTTTTGATGAAGGCAGCGGGTATTAGCGAAAGCGAGCGGGCAATTGTCAATGAAATTTGTCTGGAACCGGCGCTGACGCCAGCGGTCGCTGCGAAAGCAAGCGGGGTTGCAATCGATATGGAGCAGGTGATTGAACATATGCTGCAACATGCTCAATCCTATGATGCGGTTCTGATCGAAGGGGTTGGTGGACTTACGGCGCCGCTGTGGGAAAACTATCTGGTGGCTGACCTGATGGAATGTCTGAGCCTGCCAGCATTGCTGGTTGGAGATGCCGGGCTTGGGGGTATTAATCATATTGTCCTCAGTGAGGCCTATGCCAGAAGCCGTCAGCTTGGGCTTTGTGGCATTATCCTGAACCGCTGGCCGGCAGATGCCGGTCTTTTGGAAACAAGCAATGTCGAATATATACGAGAACTGACGAAACTGCCGATCTGGGGGAAAATGCCGTTATCTTCCGAACTGAATGTCCAGGAACTAAGTCAGCCTAATCTGGCGCTGACTGCAGAAAAAAGCTTGGCAATGGATGAGATTATTGCCTGTATGATGGGAGAAAAAATAATATGATGAGCAAAATAGAACAACTTGACAAAGAATATGTCTGGCACCCCTTTACGCAGATGCAACAATGGCTTGAGGCTCCGCAAACAGTGATAACAGATGCTGAGGGGATTATGCTCTACGATGAAAAAGGCCGTAGTTATTATGACGGAGTTTCCTCCCTGTGGGTTAATATCCATGGACACCGCCGGCGGGAAATCGATGAGGCGATTGTTGCCCAGCTTGGACGTGTTGCGCATAGCACGGCGCTGGGCCTGGCGAATATTCCGGGCAGTGAATTGGCTAAAATGCTGGTGGAGGTTGCTCCGGCGGGACTCGAAAAAGTTTTTTATTCCGATGATGGAGCAACGGCGGTGGAAATTGCCTTAAAGATGGCCTTTCAGTATTGGCAGCTCAAGGGTGAAGTGAAAAAGACAAAATTTGTTACTTTGCAGAGTGCGTATCATGGCGATACCATCGGGGCGGTCAGTGTCGGCGGCATAGATTTATTCCATCAAGTCTATAAGCCGATGCTGTTTGAAGCGTATCATGTATCAGCTCCATCTTGCTATCATTGCCAGCTGGCACAGCCAGGAAGCTGTAATATGGAATGTCTGCAGGAACTTGAAACGGTTTTGCAGGCACATGAAGGCGAAATTGGGGCTATGATCATTGAACCGCTGGTTCAGATGGCAGCCGGCATGTTGAAGGCTCCGGCAGGCTATTTGCGGGGCGTACGTGAATTGACAAAAAAATATGGCGTCTTGCTGATTGCTGATGAAGTTGCCGTTGGCTTTGGCCGTACGGGACGAATGTTTGCCTGCGAGCATGAAGGTGTCAGTCCGGATCTGCTCTGCCTTTCCAAGGGCATAACCGGCGGGTATATGCCACTGGCGGCAACGCTGACGACGGAAGAAATTTTTGCGGCCTTTTTGGGTACGCCGGCGCAAAAGCGTACATTTTATCATGGCCATTCGTATACGGCTAACCAGCTTGGCTGTGCGGCCGGTGTTGCCAGTTTGAAAATCTTTGAAACGGACAAGGTCCTGGAAAAAATGGCAGATAAAATTGCCGCTGCCGCGAAAAAACTTACTGCTATTGGCGATTTATCTCATGTAGGTGATGTTCGTCAATGTGGATTAATTGCCGGCATTGAGCTGGCAGAAGACAAGTCGACGAAGAAACCGTATACCTGGGATCTTGGCATGGGGGCAGAAGTCTGTATGAAAGCGCGGGAACATGGATTGTTCATTCGCCCGGTAGGCGATGTAATCATCTTTATGCCGCCGCTCTGCAGTACAGTTGAGCAGATTGAAGTTATGCTCGATATCTTACAGCAATCGATTGCAGAAGTAACCGAAGATGGACAGCGTAGTGGCAATGATGGGGGGCTGTTTTGAGGAATTTTTATAAGGGTTTGTACTTGTGATAAATAGCACAGACTAAGATGGATTTTTCTGTTACAATCAGGGGCGATATTGATTGTAAGGGGGAATTTTATGGGAAAATGGCTGATTCTATATTCAACAATTACCGGCAATACCCGTATGGTAGCAGAGGCTATGCTCGCGGCAGCGCCGCCGGGTTCTTTGATGCAGGATATCAGGGATCTTGATTTAAAAGAGTTAAGAAATCCGGACTATGAAGTAATTGCAGCCGGTTACTGGCTTAAACGTGGCGGCCCTGATTTGCAGATGACAAAGGTTTTGCCGCAAATTTCGGACCGGCAGATTGTACTGTTTCAAACCCATGGCGCACTTGCGGGGAGTGAACATGCTGTTACAGCCTTTGCCCGGGCTGGATATTTACTGGGCGATAACTGCGAAATTTTAGGTACCTTCAGCTGTCAGGGAAAGATAAATCCGCGCTTATTGGAGCGACG
>JBOFWE010000184.1:0-1031 GCA_051653465.1 Selenomonadaceae bacterium
AGAAGGTTCAGATTAGGTCCGTGCAATACAAGCACTTTTTTCAATAAAATCACTGCCTATTCTAAAATAAGTTCTTCGGGAGAATCTCCCGGCTTGCCTTTAGTAGCGAATTTCAAAACTCGTTTCGCCATCAACCATCGCCATATCCTGCAATTGCAGTTGCTCTACTTTAATAAAAAAACTTCCGGCTCTGATTTTAGCGGTCAGCTGAGCAAGCTGCTCCGTAGTGCCCTGCAGCTCCATCGTCACTGTACCATCCTCCATGTTTTTTACCCAGCCGGTCACCCCCAGAAGCTGGGACTGCGACTGCACAAAATATCGAAATCCGACTCCCTGAACGCGCCCAGAAGCGCAGCCAAAACAACGTTTTCGATCCGTTTGCATAAAAAACACCGCCTTTTCAAAATAAAGCTCCGACGCCGTCAAACATCCCGGCGTAAAATAGCATAAGGAACAACCGGCTGCTGCATCCGGATCCGGACAAGCTGCTGGGCATGCGGCGCGGTATCAATCAAAGTTCCGTCTTCATCCATCATTTCTGTCAACACCTGACGAAACAACGGTCCCTCCGGCTGCAAAACCTCAATTTCCTGCCCGCATTTCATGTTGTTGCGCTGCTCGACAAGCGCCCAGCCGGTGGCAGCATCATAGCTGTGCACCAAGCCGATAAAATCAGACGTCTGCGTATAGGAAGAGCTGCCATAAATCTGATCCTCGGCCGATGGCTGTTCAAAATAAAATCCGGTCGTATACGCCCGATGTGACACCTTGTCAAGCTCAGCCACCCACGCCGGCTGAACTACAAAGCCTTCAGGATCAGCAAAATAGGCATCAATCGCAGCCCGGTAAGCCTTAACCACACTGGCCACATAATGAACACTTTTCATTCTGCCTTCTATTTTTAAACTGTCAACACCACTGGCAATGACCTGATCAATGTGTTCAAGCAAACACATATCCTTTGAATTGAAGATATAACTGCCCCGTTCATCTTCCTCCACCGGAAAATACTGTCCGGGACGTTTTTCTTC
>JBOFWE010000185.1:0-1646 GCA_051653465.1 Selenomonadaceae bacterium
CGCATATTGCTTCCGTGCTGGCAGAACATGGCTGCCGGGAAAAGGTGCTGGGAGTGGCTTTTGATGGCACGGGCTATGGGCCGGATGGCCGGCTGTGGGGCGGGGAATTCCTGCTGGCAGATCTTGCCGGCTACGAGCGTCTTGGTCATTGCCGGTATCTGCCCCTGCCGGGAGGGGCAAAGGCGGTCAGAGAGCCCTGGCGGCAGGCTGCCTGGGTTATGCAGCAGCTGTACGGGGATGATTTTGCTTCGCGGCAGCCGGTTTTTGCCCGGAAATTGCCGGCGGGGTTCGAGCTCGTGCTGCAGGCGACGACTGCCGGGCTCAATGCGCCGCTGACCTCGAGCGCCGGCCGCCTTTTTGACACAGCGGCGGCACTGCTGGGATTGCGCCTTTATAATACATTTGAAGGACAGGCGGCGATTGAGCTTGAGGCAGCGGCCGCTGGCAGAAGGGGCTGCGTGCTGCCGTATGAACTGACGGCTGAGAACGTGCTTGATTTTTGTCCGAGCTTTGCGGCCTTGCTTGCCGGATTAGAGCAGGGGCGGGACCGGACTGCACTCGCCGCTGATTTTCATGCGACGGTCGCGGCCGCTGCGGAAGCTGTGGTTCGGCGCCTTGCCCGGCAATGTGGAGTTCGTACCGTGGCTCTGAGTGGGGGCGTGTTTCAGAATATGACCTTGCTTCGCCAGCTGGTGGCAAGACTTCAGGGTGATTTCACCGTGCTGGTCAACCGGCAGGTTCCGGCCAACGATGGTGGAATCTCACTGGGGCAGGCGGCGGTGTCAAGGGAAAGGGGTTGGTGATATGTGTCTGGCAGTGCCGGCGAAAATAGTGGAAAAGAAAGATTTTCTGGCAGTCGTTGATATCAGCGGTGTACAGCGCCAGGTCAGTCTGATGCTGCTGCCGGAGGCGGCAGTCGGAGATTTTGTGCTGGTGCATGCGGGGTTTGCGATGCAGGTTATTGAAGCAGAAGAAGCAAAACGCACGGATGAAATGCTGCGGGTGATGAGAGGTGACTGATATGGAGGATTCACGGGATAGGGCCGGTTTTTTGCTGGCGGAGATTGAGCGGCTGGCCGTGCGGCCAATGCGCCTGATGGAGGTCTGCGGCACACATACCGTAGCAATTTTTCGTGCCGGGATACGCCAGCTGCTGCCGGACGGGGTTGAACTTGTCAGCGGTCCGGGCTGCCCGGTATGTGTCACGGCAGATGATTATATTGATGAGGCCATTGCCTACGCCCGGGAGAAAGATGTGATTTTAACGACCTTTGGTGACATGCTCAAGGTACCAGGCAGTGCAAGCAGCCTGGCTCAGGAACAGGCGGAAGGGGCTGATATCCGCGTGCTGTATTCGCCGCTGGAGAGTCTCGCTATTGCCAGAGAGAATCCCGGGAAAAAAGTGGTGTTTTTGGCTGTCGGGTTTGAAACGACGGCCCCGACGGCGGCGGCAACGGTTCTTGAGGCTGCTGCGCAGCAGCTCGACAATTTTTTTGTGCTGACGGCGCATAAGCTTGTGCCGCCGGCCCTCGAGGCTTTGTTGGCGGATCCGCAGGTCAGGGTAGACGGTTTTGTCTTGCCGGGTCATGTCTGCGCGGTTGCCGGTGAAGCTCCTTATCGGTTTTTGCCGGAGAAGTATCATATGC
>JBOFWE010000186.1:0-1221 GCA_051653465.1 Selenomonadaceae bacterium
TTCACCACCAGAAGAAAAATAAGGGGGCATTTCTGCCCCCTGCTGCCTATTTCGGGAAAAACGGCCATACCATCGGGATGATGATAACCGAGATAACAAAGCAGACAAGAACCAGTCCTGTTCCAGCTTTTACATAATCGATAAACTTATAGTTCCCCGGACCGAGAACCAGTGTATTGGGCGGCGTTCCTACCGGTGTTGCAAAAGCACAGGAGGCCGCAACTGCAATTGCCATCAATACCGCCTGCGGACTTGCTCCAAGGCTTTGGGCAATAGAGATGCCGATTGGTGCCAGCAGTGCCGTCGATGCCGTGTTAGACATGAACTGCGTCAGACCGCAGGACAGTCCAAACAAGACAACTGTTACCATCAACGGACTCGGGCTGCCGCCAAGAATCCCCACCACCTGGTCGGCAATCAGTTTGCCTGCACCGCTTTTATCCATGGCATAGGCAATTGGCATCATGCCGGCAAAGAGAAAGATCGTAACCCAGTCAATGCCTGTATAGGCTTGTTTTTCCGTCAAACACTTGGTCAGTACCAGGATGATTGCCCCGGTAACAGCTGCCATTTCAAGCGGAAACTGCGGCAGATCGAGGGCCATCGCAATGACGACACCAATCAACGTAGCTGCTGTAATCCACATTTTTTTAGGATCGCTCGATCCTGCTTTTGCCTCAGCGGCAGCTTCTTCATCAATTTCAATATCCACCGACAAAACTTCTTTTGGCAGGAGATGTTTGCCGATAAACATCATATAGAGGATGCCGGCAATCGTGAGCGGAATCCCAATCCAGGCAAATTCAAAGAAACCGAACGGTTCAAAACCGGCTGTTTTTAATGCTCCGGCCGCAATAATATTGGGCGGCGTACCTACCAGGGTTATAATTCCGCCAAGTCCGGCACCAAACGCCAGAGGCATCAGCTGTCTGGAGGCCGGAATTTTGGCTACCGAACATATTCCTACAATAACCGGCATCAACGCCGCGGTTGTGCCCGTATTGGACGAGACAGAGGAGATTACTGCAGCAACAACCATTGTCCCTGCCATCAGCCCGTTCTCACTCGTCCCCACCATACGGACAACAGATTCCCCTAATTTTTGGGCAAGACCGGTATGAAACATCGATGCCCCGATAACAAACATCCCGGCAAATAACACAACCGTCGAATTAGACAGTCCGGAAAAGACTTCCTTCATCGGAATAATCCCTAAAACCC
>JBOFWE010000187.1:0-1561 GCA_051653465.1 Selenomonadaceae bacterium
GCTATTATCTTTATCAGTGGGGTGCGGCAGTTAAAGGCATGTATGATGAGCATCAGCTGCAGGCAGAGCTGAAGCGCAAGAGCCAGGACCAACGTTTTGTCAATTATACGAATATCCTGCTGCTTGGACTGGATGAAGGCGACTCACAGGCGGAAGGAACTATGCGTCGGGCCGATACCATTGTGCTGTTGAGTTTTGATAAAGCCAATGGCAAAGTTCGCTTCCTCTCGATTCCGCGTGATACACTGGTCACAATACCAGGACGCAAGAGCCAGGAGACGATCAATAATGCCTTTTCTTATGGGGGGGCTCCGCTGACGCAGCAGGTGACAGGCCAGCTGCTCAATATTGCAATTCATGAATACATTGCTGTTGATATCAAGGGAATGATGGCCCTGGTCGATGCACTCGGGGGAATTGACCTTTATGTAGAGGATGAGATGGATTACGAAGACCCGGTGGCAGAACTGGCCATTCATCTGCACAAAGGATATCAGCATCTCAATGGGGAGCTGGCCCAGCAGTACTTGCGCTTTCGCAGTGATGACCTTGGAGATCTTGGTCGTGTGCATCGTCAGCAACGCTTTATCAAGGCGATGTATGAAAAAATTACCCGGCCTGATACGCTTACAAAGCTGCCGGCGGCAGCCGACGTAATGGAGCAGCAGGTCGTAACGAGTCTTGAGCTGAATAATATCCAGCAATGGTTGACGGTAATCCGGGGGCTGCAGACGGAACATCCGGCGGCAAGCATTCTTCCCGGCAGTCAGGCCAGTGGGGACAGTGGCTGGGTGCCGGATCAGGCTCGAATTGCGGTGCAGATGCAGGAACTGTTTCCTGAGATGACAGTAAATGAAAATAAATGAGAAAATTGTTAAATGTTAAGATAAATAAATTCAAGGGGGAATATAATAAGTGTTTCATTCAGTAGAGGATATGTCCAGATGTATTGCCAAGGCGGCAAATGAAAAAAAAGCCAGAGATATTGTGATTTTGGATATGAAAGAGCTTACCGCAGAGACCGATTATTTTATCATTGCCAGTGCTAACAATGCACTGCAGGCAAGAGCGATTGCTGATAACATAGAGGACGAATTAGCAGAGCAGGGTGTAAACTTCCTGCATAAAGAAGGTTATCGTGAAGGTGATTGGATTCTGCTTGATTATGGCGACTGTGTTGCTCATATCTTTATCGAAGAAAGTCGTGAATTTTATAATTTAGAACAGCTGTGGGGCGCCGCTGAGCTTACGCCTTACAAAGAGTAGAGGTATATATGGAAGAGGAACGCAAGGTAATGAAATACGGGCCCAGTACAGTGGCGGTTTTAAAGGCAGTCCGGGCCAGTGATATGGGGGTATTTCTCGATGCACAGACAGGAAATACTGCCGATGACATTTTGCTTCATAAGACCCAGCAGACGGCACCGGTTGCTGTAGGCGATGAGGTAGAGGTGTTTTTGTATCGGGACCCGAAGGGGCGTCTAACCGCCAGCATGCGGACACCTAAAATGAAGGAAGGGCAGATTGCTCGTCTGAAGGTTATCAACATCAGCAAGGATGG
>JBOFWE010000188.1:0-28501 GCA_051653465.1 Selenomonadaceae bacterium
GAGAAATTAATCCCGCTGATGATTGCCAATGCCTTGGCTGATAAACCGTTGCCCGTGTATGGCAGCGGCGAAAATGTTCGTGACTGGTTATATGTGGAAGATCATTGTGCTGCGATTGATTTGATTTTGCATCAGGGAACAATTGGTGAGGTTTACAATATTGGCGGGCATAATGAACGAACGAATCTTGAGGTTGTGCGGGCTGTTTTACGCGAACTTGATAAACCGGAATCCCTGATAGCTCATGTGACGGATCGAAAAGGCCACGACAGGCGCTATGCGATTGATCCGGGGAAGATACAAGAGGAACTTGGCTGGCAGCCGGTTACGAAATTTGAAGATGGAATTCGCCGAACCGTTGCCTGGTATCTGAAAAACCGGCACTGGTGGCAGCGCATTATCAGCGGTGAATATGCACATTATTATGAAAAAATGTATGCTGAGCTTTAAAAATAAAAAAATACTTGCAATAATGATTTAAGTAGCGTATAATAATTAATGTTCCTTCCTTGATAGCTCAGTTGGTAGAGCAATCGGCTGTTAACCGATCGGTCGTAGGTTCGAGTCCTACTCAAGGAGCCAGATGGCGCGTTGGTCAAGCGGTTAAGACACCGCCCTTTCACGGCGGCTTCATGGGTTCGAATCCCATACGCGTCACCATCTTTCGGGCGATTAGCTCAGCTGGGAGAGCGCCTGCCTTACAAGCAGGATGTCGGCAGTTCGATCCTGTCATCGCCCACCATTTTTATTGTGTAGGTAAAGCCTTATCCTTATCAGGGATGAGGCTTTTTGTTTTTTTACGGCCAATGTGGTTTGTCGTAATGACCGTTTATAAAAGAGGAGATGGCTTGCATGAAGATTGATCCTGTCAGCAAGGAGGATATTAAAAATTGGTTGCAACTGGCTGGTGAAGTTGAGCCGTTGTTTGGACCGATGATCGAAGACCCAGATTTTTTGTCAGCCATCGAAATGGCTATTGGGGAAGAACGGGCATTTTGTATCCGCGAGGGGCAAGCGGGCTTGATTGCGGTAATAGTCCTGTCCTTTGAAAAAAATGAAATTGAATGGCTGGCAGTTGTTTCTAGTCGACAGAAAAGCGGCCTGGGTGGACAGTTGCTAGAGCATGCGTTGCAGAAGCTTGACCCAGCCCGAAATATCTCTGTGCAGACGTTTGCCTCTGTGGCAGGAATTGGTGACTCCGCTCGAAGGCTCTATATGAAGTATGGATTTAAAGAAGTCAGCCCGGCTGGCCAAAATCCAGCTGGGATTGAGACTGTTATTATGGTCCGTTCCCTGACGTAGATGGTAGGGGAAGATCTCTATAGGGACGCAGCGATAAAAATAGCTGGATGGATTCATTTAAATATAAATAAAAAAAGGTGATTTACGGTCAAGAATGGAATATTTTATTCTAGGCAAGGGATTGCAGGGAAATTAAAAGGGGGATATATATGTCGTATTATGGAAAAGTATTTAGAAAGCTGGCTGCTTCAGCCGCTTTGTTTTATCTGCTGGTGAATGCAGGGACCGCTCTGGCGGCAGATAAAAACAGTGATGAAAAGGCTTATCTGGGGCATGTCTACCAGAACATGATGGAGGTAAAAAGTCTGCATTATGAAGCGCAACTGGATGTATCTGTTCCAATAGGGAAATTTCAAGGTTTTATGGTTGGCGACGCCCAGGAACAGCCATTATGTTATCAGCATGACTTGAAATTGCGCTACTGTGACGAAAAGAAAGCGGAACATAACTTTTCAGCCAAACAGTACATTGAAGAAAATGAAGGCGTCTTGATCAGTTATTTACAGACAAATGACAAATGGATCAAGCAGACGATGCCTCTTACCAAAGCAATGCACCAGAAAATGTCCCGGCAGGAACAGGAAGCAGCATTAAAGTCTATGCTGGGCATGATAAAAAATGTCAGCCTTGAAAAAGAGACTCCGGCCTATAAATACATGGAGATTACTCTGGATGCGGTTAAAATCAGTGATGCGGTAGAGGCCGCTGTCAAACAGGAAGATAAAAAACAGCCGGCGGAGGTAGAACGTGGCTTTGCTATCGGTCGTTTGGCTTTGCTTGCCGCCGGTGACATAAAATATCAGGTGAAAATTGACAAGGCGTCGCAGACAATAAGGGAATTGAATATGGATTTGACAGAGCCGATTCGCAAGGGTGCGGATTTGTTTGTTACGGCGGGATCGCCGAAAGATCGTCAGCAGATACAGACATTTTTGGCGCAGTCCACGCTGACGCTTCAGGTGAAATACTCAAATTACAATGCTGTGCCGAATATTGTGATTCCAGAGCAGGTTAAGGAGCAGGCGGTAGAGGCAAAAACGAAGGATCTTCCAGGAACAGAGGCTCTTACAGCTGCTAAGGCCTGAAGGAAAGAGTATAAAAGAACACAATGCGGTGGAGGCGGGAAATATGAATACAGAACAGCGACGGACCAAGCTTTTGGAACGGCTTAAACAGTCGGCGGTTCCCTTAAGCGGGGCATCTCTGGCCCGTGAATTTTCTGTGAGCAGGCAGATTATTGTCGGTGATATAGGTATTATTCGCGCGATGGGAGTTGATATATATGCAACTCCGCGTGGGTATCTGATTCCGCCGGCAGTCAGTGAATCGAAGCTACTGGCAACGATCTGCTGCCGCCATGATGCTGCCGGCTTGCGGCGGGAACTTGATATTATTGTCGATAATGGCGGCAAAGTACGTGATGTAATTGTGGAGCATCCGCTCTATGGTGAAATTCGCGGCGATCTGCTGATTTCGACCCGGCGCGATGTGACGGAATTTCTTCAGCGGATGGAACTGTGCCGGGCGCATCCGCTGTTGATTGTAACCGGAGGCGTCCATCTGCATACGATTGAAGTTCCGGATCAGGAAACATTGGCGCTTATTCGCGGGGAACTGCGGGCGGAAGGCCTACTGGTTGAAAGTGCAGAGGAAGAACTTTAAAAGAGGAAGAACTTTAAAAAGATGCTGTTTGCCTGGAAAGGCAGCAGCATTTTTTTGTCTGCCGTATAGTTGTTTTTACTATAATAAGCCGTTATAATAAAACGGTGACAAATCTAATGTAAAGACAGGTGTAAATAATGAATCTGGTTAACCGGCTTGAAAATGTTCCCGTCGGAAAATTTCACTACCAGTTGCTGCTGATCACAGGACTTGGCTGGATGTTTGATGCGATGGATACTGGTATTATTGCCTTTGTACTGCCGACACTCGCTCAAGTATGGGGTCTTACGATGGCACAGATGGGGTTGATTGGCAGCATGGGGCTGGTTGGCATGGCTGTGGGGGCAGTGTTTGCCGGAGAACTGGCCGATCGCTTTGGGCGCAAGCATATGTTTATGGCAACACTCGTACTGTACTCGGGGGCTACAGGGTTATGCAGCCTTGCCTGGAATTTTGAATCGTTGCTGTGCTTTCGTTTTCTTGTAGGATTCGGCTTGGGTGGGCAATTGCCGGTTGCTGTGACGCTGGTGACAGAATTTTCCCCGCCGGCTGTCCGCGGTAAATTTATTGTGCTCTTGGAAAGTTTTTGGGGAATTGGCTGGCTGGCTGCCGCCTTGATTTCTTATCTGGTAATTCCGCACTTTGGCTGGCAGTCGGCATTTTTGATCGGAGCGTTGCCAGCCTTGTATGTATTTTATATTTTTCACTGGATTCCGGAGTCCGTCCGCTATCTTTTGCGCAAGGGCCGTAGCAAAGAAGCGGCCGCTATTGTGCACCGGGTAGAACAAGGCAGTGGGATTATAGCGACTGCTGGCGATGAGACAGAGCAGCTGGCAGAATCTGAGCTGGAAGCAGATTCTGGCGGCAGAGTGTCCTTTAGAGAGCTTTTGTCCCCGGTGTTTTTGCGCCGGACGCTGATGCTGTGGTGCCTGTGGTTTGGGATTGTCTACTCCTATTACGGTATTTTTACTTGGCTGCCGTCATTGATGATAAATAACGGTTTTACACAGATCAAGAGCTTTGAATACGTGATTGTTATGACCATTGCTCAATTGCCGGGGTATATTGCAGCCGCTTATTTTGTTGATAAAATCGGTCGAAAACCGACACTCGTGGCTTTTCTTGGCGGCTGCGCGGTTTGTGCCGGCTTTTTCGGCCAGGCCGGCAGCACAGCGGCTGTGCTGGCCTGGGGCTGCGGCATGTCCTTTTTTAATCTCGGTGCCTGGGGGGTAGTTTACAGTTATACGCCGGAGCTTTATCCGACAAGGATACGGGCTTTGGGGTCAGGCTGGGCAGCGGCAATTGGACGGACTGGCGGTATTTTAGCGCCGACAGTTGTTGGCATGATGCTTGCCGGGACAGGAGACTTTAACAGCATCTTTCTCATGTTTACCGGGGTGATGCTTGGGGCTGCACTGATTGTAGCCGTTTTGGGGCCGGAAACAAAAGGCCGCAAGCTGGATGAAATCAGCCGGGGATGACTCTTTCTGTACGGGATCGTTAGGATTTGTTATAATGAAATAAGTTGATGATTTCTGCACTACAGGAGGAAGTTATGTCGTTTTTCATGCTTATTCGTCTTGCTGTTGCGCTTTGGCTTTACCGCGATGCCAGAAAATGGGGCTATAGCCAGTCAATGGCCTTGCTGTGGGGGGCGGCAACAGTAGTTGTCCCGTATTATATTGCCCTGGTGGTTTATTTACTGTTTGGTCGCAAGTACCAGCTTCGGCAGCGGGAGAAAAAGGAAGACTATGCAGCAGAAACAATTGAGGCCGAGGTTATCTCTGCCGGAACTTTTGTTGATTGTCCGATGTGTGCCAGCAAGGTCGGGGAAGAGCAAACCGTATGTCCTCGTTGCGGATATACGTTGGTGCCGGTTTGCAGCAAATGCGGCCGAAGGCTGGAGCGGGAATGGAAGACATGCCCGTATTGCCAGCAAATCACTCCGGAAAAATAATGTTTTACTGGACATTGGCTAATTGGCATGTTATAATACTTTTTGTTACGTAGCGTAATGCGCCTGTAGCCCAGTGGATAGAGCGTTGGCCTCCGGAGCCAAAGGCGCAGGTTCGATCCCTGCCAGGCGCACCATTTTATGAGAATGAATAAAGTCCTGCAAGAAGATGAAAATTTTCTTGCAGGGCTTTTTGTATATGTGCTGAAAGGGAAAAGGAGCCAGCGGTGAAACTTATGGCAAGCAAACAAAGGGGATGTAAATAAATGGGAGAAGAGAGCCTGTTATATCAGATGATTGCCCGGATGAGCATGGCGGCTACGCTTGCGTTCCTCCTGTCACAGATCAAATTATTCCGCCGGGTCAGTTACCAGTATGCCGATGTGGCTGATAAAATAAAGCTGGCATTGCTTTTCGGCCTGATTGGAATTGGCGGTACCTATGTTGGAATTCCAGTCGATGATGCCCTGGCAAATTCGCGGGTGATCGGTGTGATGGCTGCCGGATTGGTCGGCGGTCCGTTGGTGGGAATTGGCGCTGGTCTTGTTGCCGGAGGACACCGCTTTTTTCTTGGCGGCTTTACGTTCTTCTCTTGTGCCCTGTCAAGCGTAATCGAAGGGCTTTTGGCCGGCTGGGTAAAGACACATTATCCGGGGCGGGCGATTCCCTGGCAGACGGCACTTTTGACCGGGGCTGCCGGTGAAGTGCTGCAGATGCTGATCATTTTGTTGACCGCCAGTCCCTGGGAGCAGGCGGTGGAACTTGTCAAAAAAATTGCCTTGCCGATGACAGCTGCAAATTCAATCGGGATTGCGGTCTTTATGCTGATCATCAAGACCATTGTGGATGATCAGCAGCGAACGGGCGCACAACAGGCACAAAAGGTGCTGTACATTGCCACGAAAACACTGCCGTATTTTCGCCGGGGCATGAGTGCGGAATCGGCTGCAGCCGTGGCAGCGATCATCTATAAATGCGGCGGTTATGATGCGGCCGCTGTCACCGATACGGAGCGGATTCTCGCTTTTGCCGGGGCTGAGGCACAGCATCATTTACAGCAGCAACATTTTACAAAGGCAACGCATCAGGTAATAAAAAGCGGCGAAATCTATATGGCAGCAAATGCGGCTGCTATTGGCTGTGAACATGAAGGCTGTAAGCTCCAGAGTGCGATTATCGTTCCTTTAAAATCGGGGACAAAGGTAGTAGGTACCATCAAACTCTATTATCTTGCGAACGGGCGTCTCAATGCAGCTGACGTTGTATTTGCTGAAGGCCTGGCCCAGCTTTTGTCGGTACAGCTTGAGCTGGCTGAACTTGAACGGCAGGCGGCCCAAATGGCCGAGGCAGAGTTAAAAGCGCTACAGGCCCAAATTAATCCACATTTTTTATTCAATACCCTGAACACTATTATTTCTCTAGTGCGATTACAGCCGATGGTTGCCCGGGATTTGCTGGTCAGGCTCAGTGAGATTTTTCGGTTTACCCTTCAAAAAAGCGGCAAGGAAATCACTCTGGCGGAAGAACTGGACCAGGTTAGGGCCTATCTGACAATTGAAAAGGCTCGGTATGGCGATAAGATCAATTTTACTGAACAGATAAAAGTCAATCCCGAGACCTATATGATTCAGTCGTTGACGCTGCAGCCGCTCGTTGAAAATGCGATTAAGCACGGGCTGCGGCCGCAGGAGAAAGGCGGAACCATTCTTCTATCGGCAGATGAAAAACCGGACTGGATTGAACTTGTCGTGCAAGATGATGGGGCAGGTTTTTCCCTAGCGGAAAAAAATCCATTGGTGGCTCCCTGTGAAGGGCATATCGGACTGCGCAATGTTCATGAACGCCTGCGCAGTCAGTATGGGAAATCTTTTGGACTGGCAATTGAAAGCTGTCCAGGGGCGGGTACGACAATTACAATCAGAATTCCTAAGCGGATATTTATGGATGGTGAAAAGCATGTTGAAAATTTTACTTGTGGATGATGAGCAGCCGGCGCGGGCTGAGCTGCGTTATATTTTATCCCTGCTACCACAGACAGAAGTCATCGGTGAAGCCACCGATGGTACGCAGGCAATCGCCCTGGCTGCCGACTGCAATCCGGATCTGATTTTTCTTGATATCAACATGCCGGGAATTAGCGGGCTGGAGACAGCTGGCATTATTCGGCGGTTGGTCCCGGCGGCTATGATTGTATTTGCCACGGCGTATGATGAGTATGCGCTCAAAGCTTTTGAAATTGGTGCCGTTGATTACGTGCTTAAGCCGTTTGCTGAAACCAGGATCGAGCAGACGGTAGCACGGGTTGTACGTTATCAGGAAAGTGATCGCCGTCAGGCTGGAGAGAAAGTAGATGCTTTGCTGCGGCAGGTATCGCGGACGGTTCAGAAGCTTCCGGTAGAAAAAAGTGGCAAGATCAGCCTGATTGACTATGAAAATATCCTGTATGCCTATACGAGTCGGGGCTGTGTCCGACTGGTTACCAAAGAGATGGAGCTTGAGTATCAGGGGTCTTTAGCTGAACTGGAAGAAAAGCTGCAGGGGAGCATGCTGCGGCGCGTACATAAAAGTTATATTGTCAATTTGAGCCAGGTTAGTGAAGTCATTCCCTGGTTTAAAGGAACATATTGGCTTAAACTGGCAGGGGGCTCTGCAACGGAGATTCCGGTCAGCAAAAGTCAGATTAAGACAATTAAAGCATTGCTTGGGTTATGAGTAGATTTCCGTTAAATGAGATATATTTCCATTTGGTCAGAGATTTTGTCTGTTGGGATTGTTTTACTTTACAAACAATACTATTAATAATAATATAACTATTATTAATAGTAAACATCACGGATTCTGATCCGGATGCATTTAAATGGAGGTAAATATATCTTATGAACGGTCTTTATCTGGTTGTTATTGCAGCTCTTATTCTAATGCTCTGTTACCGTTATTATGGTGCCTTTATTGCGACGCGGGTGCTGATGCTTGATGAAAAGCGCCAGACACCAGCTATGGTTCATGATGACGGACATGATTATGTGCCAACCAATAAATGGGTTACGTTTGGTCATCATTTCGCCGCAATTGCCGGCGCGGGTCCACTTGTGGGACCGGTACTTGCCGCTCAGTTTGGCTATTTGCCGGGAACTATCTGGTTGCTGATCGGTGCCTGTATTGGTGGGGCGGTACATGATATGATTATCCTGTTTGCATCCGTACGACATGATGGTTTATCGATTGCTGAAATTGCCAAGCTTGAGATTGGCAAGACGACGGGGCTGGTGGCAGCGATTTCGGTCGTGTTCATTCTGATTATTACGATGGCTGGAATGGGGATTGCAGTGGCGAATGCTCTCTTTAACAGCCCGTGGGGAGCATTTACAGTCGGAGCGACCATTCCGATTGCTCTGTTTATCGGCATCTATATGCGTTTTTTGCGTCCAGGACATATTGGTGAGGCATCCTTTGTTGGGGTTTTGCTGGTTTTAGCCGCTGTAATTGGCGGTGCCTGGATCCAGCATTCTGTCTGGGCGCCATACTTTACCCTGAGCCGGGTACAGCTTGATATCATTTTGCCGCTTTATGGTTTTGTTGCTGCCGCTTTGCCGATCTGGCTGCTGCTGGCACCACGTGATTATCTGAGCACTTACATGAAAATAGGTACCATCGGGGCATTGGCTCTCGGGATTATCATTGTCCAGCCGGTTATCCATATGCCAGCAATCACGCAGTTTGTTGGCGGCGGTGGTCCGGTAGTGCCGGGACCTGTATGGCCATTTGTCTGCATCACTGTAGCCTGTGGGGCGATTTCAGGTTTTCATACGATTATCGCTACGGGAACAACTCCGAAAATGTTGATGAACGAAAAAGAAATCCTGCCGATCGGTTTTGGTGCCATGCTGGCGGAATCCTTTATCGGTATTATGGCACTGATAGCGGCTACCAGTCTGATTCCGGCCGACTATTTTGCGATTAACAGTGCCCCGGCTGTTTTTGACAAGCTGGGAATGAGTATACAAGAATTGCCGCTACTTTCACAGATGGTAGGAGAAAATGTAGCTGGACGCCCAGGTGGGGCTGTATCGCTGGCCGTGGGCATGGCGCATATATTTGCGCAGATTCCAGGACTGGAGACATTTATGTCATTTCTATATCATTTTGCCATCATGTTTGAAGCGTTGTTCATTTTGACGATCATCGATGCCGGCACACGTGTGGGGCGCTATCTGCTCCAGGAAATTGGCGGCATGGTCTATAAACCGCTGGGAGATGTCCACTGGACGCCGGGGGTGGTATTTACCAGTGCACTGATTTCCTTTGCCTGGGGATACTTACTCTTTGGCGGGTCCATAGCGGCAATTTGGCCATTGTTTGGTCTGTCCAATCAGCTGTTGGCCAGCATGACATTGGCAATTGGCACAACGGTCTTGTTGCGGATGGGGAAGATGAAATATATCTGGATTACAGTACTGCCGCTATGCTTTATGATTGTCACGGCAATGACGGCGGGGTTTTACAATATCTTTGAATTTTACCTGCCGAAGCAGCAGTGGCTGCTTGCCGGATCAAGTGTTATTATGATGGTATTAATCGTCTTTGTTCTGGTCAATGCGGTCAGGACTTGGCTCGGCATATTAAAAGCAGAGAAAAAACAAGTACAGCAGGTTCTTTGAGTAGTCTGTATTGCAGAAACAGGGCTTGACGTGATGTCGGCCCTGTTTTTTATTTAGGACAGTGAATGGAGAGGATTTCTTGACTTTGCCAGGGATTTGTTTTACCCTATAAGTTATGTGCTGACGAACAGGGCAGACAGGAGATGAAAAAATGATTGCACAGGCGCGGTATAAGGTGAATTTTTATGACACGGATGCCATGGCCGTAGTCCATCATGCAAATTATATCCGCTGGTTTGAAATTGGCCGGGTGGAGTTTTTGCGCCAGGCAGGGATTACCCTCAATGAACTTATGGCTGACGGGTATGTATTTCCGATCACAGATGT
Source organism: Selenomonadaceae bacterium (assembly GCA_051653465.1). Classification (GTDB taxonomy): domain Bacteria; phylum Bacillota; class Negativicutes; order Selenomonadales; family Selenomonadaceae. Next base: position 9,904 of record JBOFWE010000188.1, read on the forward strand.
ACAGGCAACATTTCTGGCTCCGGGAAAATTTGACGATGAACTTTTAATTGAAGCAATGCCAGCCCAGCTGACAAAGGCGAAAATGGCATTTGACTATCGTATTTTACGGGCGGCCGACGGGATTGTTCTTGTCACCGGGCACACGCAAAACGTATTTACCTATCGAGATACGGGGCGAATTGCCCGCCTGCCGGAAAAATATTATGCAAAACTGCAGGCGGTATTAAAATAACATTTGGAAATCGTGAATGAAATGGGTATAATAAAGAATAGTGTTTTTAAATGGTTCGGGAAGTTTTGAGGTGGCGAGGTAATGAAAAGTGATGCACCAATCGGGGTTTTTGACTCCGGGATTGGCGGTCTCACGGTTGTGAGGGAAATACGGCAGATGCTGCCGGGAGAGAATATTATTTATGTCGGCGATACGGCCCGGGTTCCCTATGGCTCACGCGAACCCAAGGAAATTATTGCATTTATGGATCAGATTTTGCGCTTTTTTGCCGGGCAAAAGGTTAAAATGGCGGTGTTTGCCTGTAATACGATGACGGCATATGGCTATCAGCGCGCCCGGGGCCGCTGCGGATATCCGTTGGTGCCGATGAACAGTGCGGTGCAGGATGCGATGGCGGTCTCGCCAGGCAAGAGAATTGGCGTAGTTGCCACCGAGGCTACGGTGAACAATGAGATGCATAAAATTTCGGCGTCCCAGATCGATCCGGAAGCTATCGTGCATGCCAAGGCCTGTCCTGATTTTGTGCCATTAATTGAAGCCGGCGAGGTTGACGGGCCGAGAATGGAAGCGGCTATAGCGCAGTATATGGAGTTTTTTTCCGGGAAAGGGATTGAGTCGCTGATTCTTGGCTGTACGCATTATCCGCTGATTGAAAAGCTGCTGCAAAAGCAAGCTGGAACGCAAGTACATATGATCAATCCGGCTATGGCTACAGCCAAGGCTGCGGTTGAGGAGTTGCGGCGTCAGCACCTGCTGCGCGACAGTGGCGAGCAGGGATCGCTGACGATGTGTTTTTCTGGCGATTTGAAACAGGCTGCCCGAATGACCGATCTGGTTTTGGGACAGAACACCGCTGAATTTAAGGCGATTGATTTGACGAAATATTAAACAGCAAAATTAAAATGGAGGCATGGACGTGGAGATTATATATGTTATAGTAGGAATTATCGTTTTTATCGGAGCGGCGCTGTGGCTGTTTCTGAAAAATGAAGGCGATACGATCATTGTGGCGAAGACCGGGGAGCGGACGCCGTTTGAACTCGAGGAAATGACACAGGACAGCGTGACCTTCAAGACGAAGGTTGAGTTTGCCAATATCGGGCGGCAGTGCGGAACGATCATGGATTGCTATGTGCGGACCTTATTGCCTTATGAACAATTTGATGGTGTAAAAGCAGCGGGGAAGGCGGAATGGGACCAGGCTCCGCGTGAGGATGATTATTTTGAAGCCTTGCTGGTTCAGAAAAAACAGAGCGTCCAGGTATTCGTCAAAGTGAAACTCACGGCCCGCAAGAGTCAGGATATCAAAGAGGCTCTCTGTCAGATGGTGGATTTGCCGCTGGATTTGGTCTATCAGCATACAGGGCGTCATCCGTGGCAGATTTCAAAGGAACGTATTGTTTTGACAGCGGAGGAGATTGCAAATCTGGCCGGTGTAACATTAGCAAAAGATTAAGGAGCGATGATCATGGCAGAGGTAGAAATTGTTGCAGTGCCTACGCGCATATTGACAGATAAAGACGATATTATTGATATTGTGGAAAAATACACCAAGGGGAAAATTGGCGAAAACGATGTAATTTCAGTCGCTGAAAGCGTAGTTGCGATCACACAGGGGCGCATTGTCCGGCCGGAAGAACTGAAAATTTCCCAAGTTGCCCAGCTTTGCTGCCGCTTTATTCCCGATCAGGGAAGCTTGGCAAGTCCACATGGCATGCAGTCGCTGATGGATGTGGAAGGAAAGTGGCGTGTAGCCTTGGCTTTGTTTGCCGGTTTTCTCGGCAAACTTGTTGGACAAAACGGCCTGTTTTACAAATGGGGCGGTGAGCAGACGGCGCTGATTGACGATGTTACGGGGACGATGCCGCCGTTTGACAAGCACATCGTTTATGGACCAAAAGATCCGCAGGATGTGGTCAAACGTCTTAAGGACCGTTTGGGCAGTTTCGGGGCGGTTATTGCCGATGTTAATGACCTGAAGCGCTCTCGTATCGTTGGGGTAACGGATGGCGTTGATGGTGACAAGGTAGCTAAACTGTTGCTTGACAATCCATTTGGCAATGCTTCACAGAAGACGCCGATTGTCATCATTAAAAACTTCAAGCAGTACCAGGGCTAGCATGGGTAAAAAGAGGGGAAGGTAAAAATCCCTTCTTTTTCTGTTTATAAACCGCAGGAAATTTTTGGCTGACACTGAGATTTCTATAAATTTATGAAGATTTTAGGAGGATGCAATGGGGAGAATGGATGGCCGGACGGCAGATGAAATGCGCCGGGTAAAAATTACGAGACATTATTTAAAGCACCCCGCGGGATCGGTTTTGATTGAAGTTGGCAATACCAAAGTGATTTGTGCGGCTTCGATTGAAGAGCGGGTGCCGCATTTTTTAAAAGGCAGCGGGGAAGGCTGGATTACGGCTGAATATGCGCTGCTGCCCAGTTCGACGCAGACTCGGACCGCACGGGAATCCATGCGCGGCCGTGTTACCGGGCGTACACATGAAATTCAGCGACTGATTGGCCGCAGCCTGCGCAGCGTGATGGATATGAAAGCATTAGGGGAACGGACGGTGATGATTGACTGTGATGTGATCCAGGCCGACGGCGGTACCCGGACGGCATCCATCACCGGGGCCTTTATTGCTTTGGTTGAGGCACTTGAAAGTGTTTATAAGCCGGACCATATCTTTCCGGTAAAGGATTTTTTGGCAGCTGTCAGTGTTGGCATAGACAAAAATGGCCAGCCGCTGCTTGATCTTTGCTATGAGGAGGATTCCCAGGCTATGGTTGATATGAATGTTGTCATGACGGGCAGCGGCGAATTCATTGAAGTGCAAGGGACCGGCGAAGGACGGCCGTTTTCACGGCAGGAGCTCGATCGAATGCTGGCAATAGCAGAATCTGGAATTGATCGACTGATCTCCTATCAGAAGGATGTGCTTGGAGGACAGCTTGTGTGGAAAGTGGGGCGTGAGCCGTGAAGAAAATTATCATTGCCACCAAGAATAAGGGTAAAGTCCGTGAAATGATTGATGCCTTTGCCGGACTGCCAGTAGAACTTATATCACTAGCTGAATTTGGCGATTTGCCGGATGCAGTGGAAGACGGACAGACCTTTGCTGAAAATGCGCTGATCAAGGCCAGGTTTTATGCCCAGCAGACAGGCTGTGCCTGCCTGGCTGATGATTCCGGTCTGGAGGTTGATGTGCTCGGAGGCGCTCCTGGTGTTTATTCGGCTCGCTTTGCCGGTGAAACTGCCGATGATGACGCTAATAATAAAAAGCTTTGCCGGGAACTTAAAACTCTGGGGTGCCTGGAGTCTCCGGGACGTTACCGCTGTGTGCTGGCATTTGTCGATGAAGCAGGACAGGAGCTTTTAAGCGATGGCGTTTGTGAGGGCCTTGTGCGGACAAACGCTGCCGGCAGTGAGGGCTTTGGCTATGATCCGTACTTTTTTGTGCCGGAGCTCGGCTGCACGATGGCACAGCTGCATTTAGAAGAAAAAAAGCAGATAAGTCATCGCGGAGCGGCGCTTCGGGCGATGTCAGCACGGCTGGCGGGGTATTTGAAATGAAAATTGGCATCATCAGTGATACGCATGGTGATTATGGTGCAATTGCAGCAGCGATAGAGGCAGCAGGGCAAATGGATCTCTGGCTTCATGCCGGAGACTGCTGTGATGATGTCAACTATCTGGCCGAAGCATCACAGACAAAAGTGATTGGTGTGATGGGCAACTGCGACTGGCCGGCGCCGGGGCGCAAGACCGATCAGATTATTGAAGTCGGTGGCCGGCGGATTTTTTTGACCCATGGCCATCTGTACGGCGTGAATCGTTCCCCAGGGGCGCTGATCGCGGAAGCTGCTGCCAATGGCTGCGATATAGCAATTTATGGTCATACTCATATTCCGGCTGAAATCAGAGCTGGTGGCGTGCTCGTTTTGAATCCCGGCAGTGTTTCGCGGCCCCGCGGGGGGAATGAACCTTCGTTTGTTATACTGGATTTTTCTGACGAGCAGAGTGCCGTTCAATTTAAAAATCTGGAATAAAAAGATTTTTTTTTCGGCAGGAGAAGTGGGACTATGTGGCTAATAAAGCTTAATTGTGCGATTAAAAAACTGCCAACCACTAGGAAACAATTAAGAATTCATGCTGGTTGAGCCGTCACAGGCGGCAGAAAATATTTTCGGCCGTTTAAATGTTTCTTGTAGAGTGCTTCATAACCGAATGTCATTCACCTTTTAAAATGCCGAAAATCTAGGCGTGGTACAAGTTGAAAGGGCTTGCGAAATGTGTTATTATGAAGCCTGCGAGTGTATTATATTTTATTATTGGGAGGGTTTATTTTGCGTACAATCCAAGTAGGGAAAATCACTGAAGAAGTAGCGCAAATGTGTAAAGAAGCTGCGTATTACTTGCCAAACGATGTTTATGAAGCTTTGAAAAAAGGCAGAGAAACCGAAGAATCTCCGGTTGGCCGTGATGTCCTAGACCAGATCATCACAAATGCGGAAATCGCCAAAGCAGAAGACAGACCAATCTGCCAGGATACAGGGATGGCGATCATCTTTGTTGAAGTCGGACAGGATCTGCACATCGAAGGCGGCAGCCTTGAAGACGCAATTAATGCTGGTGTAGCCAAGGGGTACACGGAAGGCTATCTGCGCAAATCGGTCGTAGCAGAACCACTGTTTGACCGCAAAAACACGCAGAACAACACACCGGCGGTCATCTACACGAAAATTGTTGATGGTGATCAGCTAAAAATTCAGTTGGCTCCGAAAGGTTTCGGCAGTGAAAATAAATCAGGGATAAAAATGCTTGTGCCAGCTGATGGCGTTGAAGGCGTCAAAAAAGCCGTGCTCGATATCATCAAGCATGCAGGCCCTAATCCTTGTCCGCCAATGGTTGTCGGCGTCGGTATCGGCGGGACGATGGACCGGGCGGCAGTGCTCTCAAAACAGGCACTTCTCCGTCATACGAATGTTCGCAATGCGCATCCGCAGTATGCACAGCTTGAAGAAGAACTGCTCGAAATGATCAACAAGACTGGTATTGGCCCGCAGCTTGGCGGTACAACTACGGCCCTTGCGGTCAATATTGAGTGGGGTGCTACTCATATTGCTGGTTTGCCGGTTGCTGTAACGATCTGCTGTCATGCTATGCGTCATGCAGACCGTACTTTATAATAAAAGTAGGAGGAGAAGATAAAATGGCTGAAAAAATACGCATTACCACACCGTTGACAGAAGAAAAATCCCGTACATTAAAAGCTGGTGACAGCGTTCTTATCACCGGTACGATTATCAGTGCCCGCGATGCTGCTCATAAGGCAATGACGGAAGCACTGGCTCGTGGCGAAAAACTGCCGGTCGACTGGACGAACCAGATCGTCTATTATCTTGGCCCTACGCCGGCAAAACCAGGCGATCCGATTGGCTCTTGTGGCCCGACTACAGCTGGCCGTATGGACGCTTATACACCGACTATGCTCGAACAGGGCATCAAAGGCATGGTGGGAAAGGGTTCCCGCGATCCTAAGGTTGTTGAGTCGATGAAAAAGAACGGGGTTACATATTTTGCCGCGGTTGGCGGAGCTGCAGCCCTGATCGCTAAATCTGTTAAAAAATACGAAGTTCTTGCTTATCCGGAACTTGGCCCGGAAGCGGTTGCTGCGCTTACCGTAGAAGATTTCCCGGCTATAGTTGTCATCGATTCAGAAGGAAATAACTTCTACGAAATGGGCCAGGCCCCTTATCGTAAGTTATAATATATTTCCCGAGAGGGAAGAAAGCATATAGGAGGATTAAGAATGAACACAACTTTTTATCTTCGCCGTTTGCATTCTCTCTGTGGTATTGTACCGGTTGGATTATTCCTGCTGGAACATGTATTCACAAATGCATCTGTACTTGGCGGACCAAAACCATTTAATGAGGCGGTAGCCAAATTGGCAGCTATTCCGCACGAAATCATGCTCCCATTGGAAATTTTTGCGATTGCAATCCCGTTCTTGTTTCATGGCATTTATGGCGCTTATATCGCACTTCAGGCAAAAAACAATCCTGGTCAGTATGGCTATGTGCGCAACTGGCAGTTCGCTCTTCAGAGATGGACTGCTTGGTTTGTAGCAGCGTTTTTAGTTTGGCATGTTGTCGTTCTGCGCATCATGGTTAAAGGTGGCGGTACGCCGATCACTTATGAACTCTTGCAGAATTATTTCAGCAACCCAATTGTATTCGTACTCTACACGTTAGGTATGATTGCTGCAATTTTCCATTTCTGTAATGGTTTAACAACTTTTACGATGACTTGGGGCATTGCCAAAGGACCGCGCGCACAGTCCGTTGTATCGAAACTTTTCATGGGACTTTGTGCATTGTTATCCCTCGTTACAATCATCTTTATGGGCAGCTATCTTGCATAAGCAGTCTGTAAAATTTTAGAATAAGGAGAGAACCTACGTGAAAGCTAAAAATAATATTATTGTTGTAGGTGGCGGTTTATCCGGTTTGATGGCTACCATAAAGATTTGCGAAGCTGGTGGCACAGTCGATTTATTCTCGTACTGTCCGGTAAAACGTTCGCATTCGCTCTGCGCACAGGGCGGGATCAACGCCTGCATGAATACAAAGGGTGAAAATGACTCGGTTTGGGAACATTTCGATGACACCGTATATGGCGGTGACTTCCTCGGTGACCAGACTGCCATCAAAGGCATGGTTGAGGCTGCGCCTAAGCTCATTAAAATGTTCGATCGTATGGGTGTTCCGTTTACCCGTACAGCAGAAGGTGTGCTTGACCTTCGTAACTTTGGCGGACAGAAAAACAAACGTACTTGTTTTGCCGGTTCGACGACAGGTCAGCAGCTTCTGTATGCACTTGATGAACAGGTTCGCAGCTGGGAAGTAAAAGGCGCAGTTACGAAATATGAATTCTGGGAATTCATCAAAATCATCAAAAACAAAGAAGGCGTTTGCCGCGGTATCGTAGCCCAGAACATGAACTCGATGGAAATCCGTGCGTTCCGCGGGGATACGACAATTTTGGCAACTGGCGGCCCGGGCATGATCTTTGGCCGTTGCACAGCATCGACGATCTGTAATGGATCCGCTGTATCCGCTGTATATCAGCAGGGTGCACATCTTGCCAATGTCGAATTCATTCAGATTCATCCGACAGCAATTCCGGGTACAGACAAAAACCGTCTGATGTCGGAAGCCTGCCGTGGTGAAGGCGGTCGTGTATGGACATATAAAGATGGCAAGCCTTGGTATTTCCTTGAAGAAATGTATCCGGCATACGGCAACCTCGTACCGCGTGATGTTGCATCGCGTGCGATTTATGATGTCTGCGTAAACCAGCATTTAGGCATCAATGGTGAAAACAGAGTATATCTCGACCTTTCGCACATCGATGGCGAATACCTCGAACGCAAGCTCGGCGGCATTCTTGAAATGTATTCGGAATTTGTCGGCGATGATCCGCGTAAAGTTCCAATGCAGATTTATCCGTCGGTTCACTATTCCATGGGCGGTATCTGGGTTGACATCAAACACAACACAAACGTTCCGGGGCTGATGGCTTCCGGGGAATGTGATTATCAGTACCATGGTGCAAACCGTCTCGGGGCAAACTCCCTGCTGTCGGCTGCTTATTCCGGTACGGTTGCTGGTCCGGAAGCTATTCGCTGGGCCAATGAAGGCGATAAGGGATCGGATCTTACCGATGAAGATCTCGCTCGCGCTAAACAGGAATGTGTAGATGAATATGAAGCTATCCTGAAAATGGACGGCACAGAAAATGCGCATGAACTCCATCATGAACTCGGCGATCTGATGAACCGCTATGTCACGATCGTTCGCGTCAATAAAGAACTCGATTACTGCTATGACGAAGTTAAGAAAATCCTCGCTCGTTGGGATAACATCGGTGTATCGGATAAGAGCCGTTGGGCCAATCAGGAAGCTATGTTCGTAAGACAGCTTCGCAATATGATCATCTATGCTTTGACAGTTACTAAAGCTGCTCGTACGCGTGATGAAAGCCGTGGGGCTCATTACAAAATCGAATTCCCGCAACGCGATGATGAAAAATTCCTCAAGACAACGATTGCCGACTTCGATACCACAACAAATGATGTAAAAATCAGCTACATTGATTTCGATCATTCGCAAATCAAGCCGCGTCCTCGTAACTACGCTGTGGCTAAGAAGGAGGAAAAATAAGAATGGCAGATCAGAACAAAAAGATGGTAACTTTTATCATAGAAAGACAGGATAGCCCGACAAGCGCTCCTTACACGGAAGAGTTCGAAGTTGCTTATCGTCCGGCCCTCAACGTTGTTGCGGCTCTGATGGAAATCCAGAAGAACCCGGTAACGAAAAGCGGCAAAAAGACGACAGCTGTTGTCTGGGAATGCAACTGTCTGGAAAAAGTCTGCGGCGCCTGCATGATGGTCATCAATGGCAAAGCACGTCAGGCTTGCGCAGCCCTGATTGATCAGCTTGAACAGCCGATCCGCCTGGCGCCGGCTCGTACATTCCCGGTCATCCGCGATCTCGCGATTGACCGTGCAGTTATGTTCGAAAGCCTCAAACGCGTTCAGGGTTGGGTTAAGGTTGACGGCAGCTGGGAAGTAAAGGATGCTCCGATCCAGAACCCTTACACAGCACAGACGGCATATGAGATCTCTCACTGCATGACTTGCGGCTGCTGCATGGAAGCATGCCCGAATGTTGGCCCACAGTCCGACTTCATCGGACCGGCACCGACGGTACAGGCACATCTCTTCAATCTTCATCCGCTCGGAAAATTCGACAAGGAAAAACGCTTGAATGCCCTGATGGAAAAAGGCGGCATCACAAGCTGCGGCAACAGCCAAAACTGTGTCGAAGCCTGCCCGAAACAGATCAAATTGACGACTTACTTGGCACAGCTTAACCGCGACGTGAACAAGCAGGCCCTCAAAAACATCTTCAATAAATAATGCTATGCATAAAAGCCGGTCTCCTATGGAGACCGGCTTTTTGCTTTTGCTTGAGGCGGACTGGCATTGTTTTTTGCTAAAAATAAAGCTATAATTGTAACGAGAATACATTCTTAATCATAGAAAGTATAAGGAAAAAGGTGAAAGATATGGCAGAAAAAAAATCTGTATGGAATACATATAGTGAAACAGAAAAAAATGCATTGGAGGAATTATCCAGCGGGTATCGAGATTTTTTGACAAAATGCAAGACTGAACGCGAATCGGTAAAAGAAGCGGTTCGCCTGGCTGAAGAAAAAGGATATAAGGACCTTAAAGGAATTCTTGCCGGGGAAGATCGCCTGCAACCGGGAGACAAGGTGTATGCTGTCTGCATGAATAAAGCGGTGGTGCTGTTCCATATCGGCTCTGGCCCGCTTGAACAGGGAATGGCGATTCTGGGCGCACATATTGACACCTGCCGCCTTGATATCAAGCAGAACCCGCTGTATGAAGACGGAGGCCTGGCCTATCTTGATACGCATTATTATGGTGGCATAAAGAAATATCAGTGGGTGACAGTGCCGCTGGCGATACATGGCGTTGTTGCCAAAAAGGATGGAACCGTCATTGATATCACGATCGGCGAAGCAGAAGACGACCCGGTTTTTTGCGTTACGGATCTCTTGATTCATCTGGCATCGGAACAGATGGAGAAAAAAGCGGCCAAGGTCATTGAGGGTGAAGCGCTGGACCTGCTGGTTGGCAGTTTGCCACTGGCTGAAACGGAAAAAGATGCAGTCAAAGCGGGGGTCCTGCAATTGCTGAAGGATAAATATGACCTCGAAGAAGAGGATTTTCTCTCGGCGGAACTGGAAATTGTTCCGGCCGGCAAAGCCCGCGATATGGGATTTGACCGCAGCATGATTCTGGCTTATGGACAGGATGATCGTGTTTGCTCGTATGCCTCTTTGGTTGCTATGCTTGAAACGGAAGCTGGCGAGACGACTACTTGCTGCCTGCTGGTGGACAAGGAGGAAATAGGCAGTGTTGGTGCCACTGGAATGCAGTCAAAATTCTTTGAGAATACAGTTGCTGAACTTATCGATCGCACGGGAACCTATTCAGAGCTTACACTCAAGCGTTGTCTGGCAAATTCCCGGATGCTGTCCTCGGATGTAACCTGCGGTTATGATGCCCTGTTTGCCAGCTCTTTTGACAAGAAAAACGTCGCTTATCTTGGCCAGGGAATGGTATTCAATAAATTTACCGGCTCACGCGGCAAATCAGGATCCAATGATGCCAATGCGGAATATCTCGGACGAATTCGGGCAATGATGGAAAAGCACAATGTCAAAATTCAAATGTCGGAGCTGGGTAAGGTAGATCTTGGCGGTGGTGGAACCATCGCGTATATTATGTCGCTCTATGGAATGCAGGTAATCGACAGTGGCGTGGCCGTGCTCAATATGCATGCCCCGTGGGAAGTTACAAGCAAGATCGACATTTATGAAACGAAAAAAGGCTATCAGGCATTTCTACTGGAAGCCTAAAATAATGGAAGGCGCGCATGAAGCGCGCCTTTTCTGCAGAAGAAAGGAGTCCGTATGAATTTTGGCATCCGGCTGGGTTTGGTACTCAGCGCATTTTGTTTACTTGTGGGCAGCCGTGCTTCGGCACACGCCGAAAATTCTGCGATAGAAATCCGGGGGGTTGTTGAAGGGTTTTATGGGAAACCCTGGTCAGAGGCAGCGCGCCTGGATCAATTTTCTTTTTACCGTGAACAAGGGCTCAATACCTATATCTATGCGCCGAAAGATGATCCCTATCATCGTGAACAATGGCGTCAGCCTTATCCGGCAGAAAAAATCAAAAAGCTCCAGCATCTGATTTCCGGGGCTGAGGAAAATAACGTTGATTTCGTCTTTGCGCTGTCACCGGGACTTGATATGCACTTTGGCGGAGCGAGCGGCGAAAAGGATGTCGAAGCCTTGCTGGCAAAATTTGAACGGCTTTATGCTATGGGCGTACGCAGCTTTGCCGTTTTTTTTGATGATATAGCCAACAAAGATGCTCCAGCCCAGGCGGCGGTTTTAAATGAGGTTAATCGGCGCTTTATTCATAAAAAAAGCGGGATACGGCACTTTTTTACGGTGCCGACAGAATATTTTTCCGCCGATATGAAGTCAGCAGGCATGGTAACTCCTTATACACGAGACTTTGCTGCAGCCTTGGATGCGGATATTGTGGTGCTCTATACCGGCCAGGGCGTTGTCTGTGAAGGAATACGTCGTGAGGATATAGAAGAGATTTCTGCGATTTATCATCGCCGTATGGCTGTCTGGTGGAATTATCCAGTCAATGATTATCGGCGCGGCAAGCTGGCACTAGGGCCGATTACAGGGATTGAAGAGGGGGCGGAGCAGTTTATGACGGCCTTTATCATGAATTCTATGGAAGAGGCTAGATTATCAAAAATCTCCTTGGCAACCGGAGCAGAATATGCTGCAGCTCCACGGCACTATATTCCGGAAGTGGCATGGGAAAATGCTATACAATCGCAATATGGCACTCTCGCACCGGCCATGCGTACCTTTGCGGATCATTCACAGCGCATGGAAAACAGCTGGGCTCATACCGGCCGGGGGGATGCCGGGCAGCTGAGAAAGCGCCTGGACCGCTATTTGCAGCTTTTTCAGCAGGGCGAGGATACGGATCTTACCGCAGCGTTGCTGCGCGATGATTTTGCGGCGATGAAAAAGGCAGCCTGCGCATTGGCGGACGGGCTTAGCCCGGAGGCTAAGGCTGAATGCGAGCCGCAGCTGCAGCGGCTTTATGCGCTGGCCGCTGCTGATGAGACTGCGCTGGCGATGTTGCAGAGTAATGCTGCCGGGCAGAAGCACGTCAGTGAATACCTGCGCGGCAGGCTCCTTTGCCAGCAGCAGCGGCTTACGGCGCAAAACATTCAGCTATCGGAAAAAACTGCCGAAAAATTTATTGCACAAGCTTTAGCTTTGACCGCTGAGAAAGCGAGCAGGGTTGAAGGGGAAAGAAATATGGGGCGAAAATAATGACAGAACGTTTAATCAAAAAATTTATCGCTGATTATGCGGCTACAGACAAACCGAGTGTCAGGGAAAAGTATGGAATTCTTAGTGGCTGTGTTGGTATAGCAGTTAACCTGCTGCTGTTTTTATTAAAAATTGTGGCCGGCATGCTGAGCGGGGCTATTTCGATTATTGCCGATGCCTTTAATAATCTGTCGGATGCCGGCTCTTCGATTGTCACGCTGCTTGGCTTTAAGCTGGCCGGAAAGCCCGCTGATGAAGAGCATCCTTTTGGCCATGGCCGCATGGAATATCTGGCCGGACTCTTTATTTCAGTAGCGATCATTCTTGTCGGAGTAGAGCTTTTTCGCTCTTCCCTGGAAAAAATTTTGGCGCCGGAAAATTTGAGCATTCAGCCGGTAGCAGTGGGAATTTTAGTCGCATCGATCATTATAAAACTTTGGCTCGGATTTTTTTACAAAAATATCAGCCGGCGGATAAAGTCAGCGGCGGTTGAGGCAGCGGCACTTGACAGCTTCAACGACTGCAAGGCCACAGGGGTCGTACTGCTAAGCCTTATCGTCTATGTTCTTACCGGAGAAAATATTGATGGAGCTGCCGGAGCTTTGATTGCCGGCTACATTTTTTACAGCGGAGCCCTGGCTGTCAGGGATACGGTTCAGCCGCTTTTGGGACAGGCCCCGGATCCGGAATTTGTTGCAGACATCGAAGCGGCTGTTACCTCGACCGAGCATATCCTGGGGGTGCATGACCTGATTGTCCATGATTATGGGCCGGGTCGCTGTTTTGTTTCGCTGCACGCGGAGATTTCTTCGGCATTTGACATGATGAAAGCGCATGAAATCATTGATGCCATGGAAGATCGCCTGCGGGCCCGGTTTCACTGCCCGTTTACCATTCATATGGATCCGATTGATCAAAGCGATCCGATAACGGTGATTTTGTCAGAAAAGATTTCGGCAATTGTTCGCGAAATTTCGCCGGATCTGGACCTGCATGATTTCAGGCTGACTCATGGCGGTCGTGGACTGAAGCTGATTTTTGATATCGGCGTTCCGGCGGGATGCCCTTACACCGAGGATCAGTTACGGAAGATGGTACAAAAACAACTGCTGGCACTAGACCCGTCCTATATGACCGTCATAAAATTTGATCGCCTGTATTTGCCGGAGCATCAAAAATAATAGCGATAATAAAATTATTGACAAACCAATGGAGGATAGGTATAATATATTTTGTGGTTGACGGGGCATGGCTCAGTTTGGTAGAGCACCTGGCTTGGGACCAGGGGGTCGCAGGTTCGAATCCTGCTGCTCCGACCATCAATCGCGCCTATAGCTCAGTTGGATAGAGCAACGGCCTTCTAAGCCGTGTGTCGCACGTTCGAATCGTGCTAGGCGCACCATTTGTATGTAAGGGTCTTAGCAATTTTGCTAGGGCCTTTTTGTATTTGGGAAGAAGCGTACAAAAAGATAAACCTCCAGGTTAATGGGTGCAGGCTCCATTAACCTAGAGGTTTATTTAATTTTAGAGGAGCAGTTTAATCGAGAAAGTTACATAGAGATATTTCGTTCTTATACAGTGGCTGTAGGGGGAGTGCTTTTTAGTTTTTGGGATAAATCTTCGATAGCTCCGGTTTTCTGATAGAAATATAAAGCAGCCGTATTGCGACTGCCTGTTTCTACGACAGCAAAGGTTCTGGTAAAGGCTGGGCAATCAGAATTATTGTCGATCCAAGTGCCTGAATTTATATAAAATTTCTGATCGTCTTGCTGAAAATCGGGGACATGTGTATGACCAAAGATAACCACCTTGTAAGGGCTATTATCGTTGTTTAAATATTGGTTTTGCGCACATTTATGAAAATATTGTTTTGTCTCCGCTTCGGCACCTGCTTCTATGAAAGGGATTTTTTGCCATACATTGTTTTGTTCCTGCCGCTTATCCCAAGACCGCTGAAAATTCCGGAATAATACAGGCGATGAAATGATACCGTCGGGCTGGTTTACTGGATACATGTCTTTTAGGGAATATTTCCCGTTTAGCCCGCAGCTTTTAATGTTGAATACTTTTTCGTCGAAGGCGCTGTTTTCGGTTATCCTGCCAAATAGTCGTTCTAATGTTTTTGCGTATATATAGGCTTCGACCTGGTCGACATCATTGCCACCGACTTTTTGTGATACATGGGGATAATTCTTTTTTATATGAGGTTTCCCCTCCAGCACCCAGCTGCAACCCATGCGAGCATAAAAATATCCCGGGGGATACATGGTCTCTGTGCTATTAAAAAGCTCGATATTGGATACTCTGTCCGGAGCTGAGTAGGGATCATAGCGATGGCTGTGTTCGATGACGACTTCCTGGTGATCCCCGGTAATATATCTGCCCAGCCCCTTGCTATCCCGGGCCTCTATAATTCCTGGAAGCAAATGACTCAAAATACCTGAAGCCATATTCATATCGTGGTTTCCAACCACATATACAAGTTTAATGCCAGCGTTCATTACGCGGTTAAGCTCATCTAGAACAACTTGATTATTGCGGCCAACCTGAATGAAAAACTTTGTCATATTTACGATGGGGTCGTAATGCAAAGGTACGAACCATTCGTCAAAAAAATCTCCGGCAATAACAAGTTCCCTTACGTCCGTCGTATGCTGCAGCCTTTGCAAAAACTCAACGAAGAGGGCCCGGTTGCTTACTGTCTCGGCAAATTTGTCATCAATGCCAAAATGCAAATCACTGACGACAACAATTTTATTTTTTAGGGAATTTGCGGGCCATAAAGGTTGTGCAGGAGACCTTGCTGCAATTGCAAAATTTGATAATGAAAATGGATCCATGATTGTCATCAGGGAAAGACTGCTTAACGCGGCTCCTTTGATAAATGCACGCCTGGATAGCTGGGGGGTCTCTTTCATTTTTAATCCTCCTTGATTTATAAGTTTCAACTGGCATCCCTTGGGAATTTAAAATTGTCAGCACTGGCTTTGTTGGGGAAAATGTACCTTTTTTGCTATAAATTATTATACTAAATTATAGCAGATTTGCATTAATTATTTTAGAAAATTTTAATTATTTGGAAATTTATTAATGCGTTGTTTTTATGAATGCTATAGGCTATTATATTTTTAATACCCAGAGAGTATTTCCTGAGAAAGGAGGTCTTTTAATGGAAGAAGAAGCTTTGGAAACGGCGGTTCTCGATAAGCTGACAAAAGTTTGCCTGTGTAAGGCGATCAGCCGTGCCACGATAAAAAAGGCAATTGTCAATAAGGCGGATACGGTAGAAAAAATCCAGCAAGCAACGGGCGCAGGAAGTGGAGCTTGTCATGGCCGGCGCTGCACCCCCAAAATAGAGGAGTTGCTACACCAAGACCAGTAAGTGTGAAGGGGCTATGTTTTTCATACATCGAAAGAAACCCGACAAAGACGATCCCGTTTTTGCCGGGTTCCTTTCTCTATAGTAAATAAAAAGCAAGGAAAAACATCAGGGGCTTTTGCCGCCTGCGGTAAAGAGCTGGTTGCGACCGGCTTTTTTTGCTTCATACAAGGCTTGATCGGCCTGGCGCAGCAAGTCATTCCAGTCATTGGTTGTATCCGAGTGGAAGGCGATTCCTAAGCTAAGCGTGGCTGTTATCGGAGCATTATTCCACATGACGGTTAAGGCAGTAGCCTTTTCTCTGATCTGACGGATTTTTTCGAGCAGCTGGTCACGATCCGCAGTGAGAAATACGATGATGAATTCATCACCGCCGTAGCGGAAAAGCTGCTCTTGCCCCTGCAAATGGGCTGATAAAAAATGGCTGAGTTCTATCAGATAGGCATCCCCTGCCTGATGACCGTGTGTGTCATTGATTGCTTTAAAATAGTCGACATCAAGCCAGACGACAGCACAATTTGGCCAGGAGTGAAATTCCTCTTGGGTCAGCAGACGATCCATTGAGCGGCGATTTTGTACCTGGGTCAGCGGATCGAAACACGCCTGCTTTTGCAGCTCTAACCCCAGGTGATGTGTGATCAACCATAAGTAGCATAGGGAAAGAGCTGAGGCGATGGCGATATAGCCGATGAGGATGATCGTTGCCAGAAAATCTGCCTGTAAAAAAATTTCGGTAGCTTTATTGAGTCGGAACAGGCGCAGCAGGCTCAATATGAGGTAAAGTGCTAAAATTCCCAGCAACAGATGCAGCGGAGGCGAGTTTTTTGGTTGGCTGTTAAGAAGTGTATAAATACTGAGACTGCAGTAAACAATAGAAGTTAGGCAAAAAACGATGACCCGGTAAAAAAACGAGGGGAAAAGATAGGTGAAACAGAGTATTAAAATTCCCTGTAGCAGAAAGATGCTATACATCGCGGGGCGCAGTCGGTTTTTCTGCCCCGTATAGCGGCAGATCCCCTCCTGCAAGGCGACAAAACAGGCCGCAAAGCTGATGTTGCAAAGAAAAATCGATAAAAAATCGCTGATACTGCCACGCAGTGCAATCAGCACGGTTCCGGTAGCCCCCATGAGAAGACTAAAGCTGAAGTACTTGATAAGGGACCTTGCCGGTTTGGAGTAGTACCAGGCCAGCAGTAAAATCGCTGTGTTGATAATAATGATGATGGTTCCGGTAAGAAATACGGTGCGAATGTCAAATTCCATGAGAAAGCCCCTTATCTGCGAAAAATTTTGTGCAAAATGAATATGGAACGCTATTATAAATAATATACATATTATTTATAATAGCAAAAAAATACCGGTTTTAGAATATTGAGAATAAATTTAGGTAAAATAAAATTTTCCGATAAGAAAGCAGGTCTTTGTGTACTGACCCCCATAAGTTAGACCTAGAATTAGTCTAACTTATGGGGGTATTTTTATGGCTAAATATAGTACTGAATTTAAGAAAAAGATTGTAGCTGAATATTTGAAAGGGAATATTGGTTATAGAAGCCTTGCAAAAAAATATAACATTCCTGGTACTAGGCAAATAGAAATCTGGGTTGCTACTTTTCAACGTCTTGGTACAGAAGGAATTTCTCGTTCTCGTCAAAAGAAAAGTTATTCTTTTCAATTTAAGCTGCATGCGGTAGAGTTATATCTAAGTACAGATGTTTCCTACAAAGATTTAGCATTGCAGCTCAAAATCAATAATCCACCGCTATTAGCGCAATGGGTTCAAAGATTCCGTGCTGTTGGCATAGATGGTCTTAAACCAAATCGGAAAGGCAGGCGTCCTAAAGTGCCAGATAAACCTATCGTCGTAACACCTACGCAATCAAAAGAAATTCAGGATGATCGACTTAAACAGCTTGAAGAAGAAAATCTTAAACTTCGCATAGAGGTAGCCTATTTAAAAGAACTGAGGAGATTGCGCCTGGAGCAAGAGGCGCAGAAACGCGAGCAAGGATCGTCCACAGTCTCCGAGGATCCTTCAAACTAAAAGATATCCTTGCCATTGCAAAACTCCCCAAAGCAACGTACATGTACTGGCAGGGCCGGTTCAACCGACCTTCGCCAGATGCTGAATTAGAGAATCAAATCAAAGCAATTCGTCAGAGCGATAAAGATTTTGGTTATCGTCGTATCTGTGGGAAACTCCGTGAATATGGTATTATGGTCAATCGTAAGAAGGTCCAGCGTCTCGTACAGAAACTAAGTCTGCAGGTAAAATCCTTTACCCACAAGAGTCGTAAATATAATTCCTATAAAGGAACGATTGGGCGCATTGCGCCCAATCGGTTACATCGTCGCTTCGACACCTGTATAGCTCATCAGAAAATCACAACAGACACAACCGAATTCAAATATTATGAGATTGACGCAAAAGGAAATATCCTTACACGCAAAGCCTACCTTGACCCATTCCTCGATCTTTTCAACCGTGAAATTATCAGTTTCAGTATCACCAAACGCCCTTCATCGCAAGGGATTATGTCAGCCCTGGAAAGGGCTATTGTGGTAACCAATGATTGTCCATATCGCCGAACCTTCCATTCGGATCAAGGCTGGGCATATCAAATGAGAAATTATATCCATCGCTTGAAAGAGGAACGGATCTTTCAAAGTATGTCTCGAAAAGGAACCTGTCTCGATAATAGCGTGATGGAAAACTTCTTTGGACTGTTAAAGCAAGAAATGTATTATGGTCGAACCTATCATAGCTTTGAAGAGCTGGAACGTGCTATCTGTCGTTATATCGAATACTATAATAAACACCGAATAAAGGCTAAGCTTGGCTGGCTTAGTCCTGTGAATTATCGATTACGTTATGCCGCAGCATAATAAAAACCGCAGTAGCAATAAATGCTACTACGGTTTGGTCTAACTTTATGGGGTCACTACA
>JBOFWE010000189.1:0-28086 GCA_051653465.1 Selenomonadaceae bacterium
GTCAGAAAAACTGTACTGTCAGACTGGGGGATGTCAGTGAACATTATCCGGAGAGTTCTGTTGTATGGATAACCACTGGGAAAAAATACGAACCAAAACAGCGGCTGTATACAGCTTTTATTGATAAAACACAGGTTAAAACGATGGCGGAACTCACCTCATCGGATCTAGGCCATCAAAATCCCGAGATTAATTCGCGTGAGGCATTAATTGAAGACTTTGAGCGGATTTACAAAAAGCGTATTACCATGGATGATACAGTCACCGTAATCTATTTTTCGGAAGTTACAGAATAAGTGCGGTCTTGCTTGCAGCCTGTGCCGGAAAAAGAGGTTTTAAAGATTGTTAGAAATTCTCTTGACAATATAGCTGGAGAATGTTAACATATTATCTGTTCGGTAACGCACCTGCCAGTGCATCGAACAGCAGAATGGAATATGCCGAAGTGGCGGAATTGGCAGACGCACTTGACTCAAAATCAAGCGTTTACCCAAACGTGCCGGTTCGAGTCCGGCCTTCGGCACCATATTTTATTTCTGCATTGTACAGTGCCGAAGTGGCGGAATTGGCAGACGCACTTGACTCAAAATCAAGCGTTTACCCAAACGTGCCGGTTCGAGTCCGGCCTTCGGCACCAGTGAATTTGTGAGCCTCCGCAATTGCGGGGGCTTTTTTATGCGGGCAGATACTTTATGAAAGACTGTAAAATATTAAAGGGCAGCGAGTTTTATCGCAGAAAGAGGTTAAATGAATATGAAATATTTTCTGCTTGCTTTATATTTTATGTTTCTGCTGATGACGCCAGCGGGGGCAGCACCTGAGGACAACAGTACAGGGGATAAGAAAATCGTCATTAACATTCCCAGCCGTTCTCTGGCCCTTTATGCTGGCGAGGAAAAGATCTTGCTTTTTCCGGTTGGCATTGGGCAGCCTGACCACAAGACACCGGTAGGGAAGTATACGATTCTTTACAAGGAAAAGAATCCCGTATGGATAAAGCCGGAAAAACCAGAAGAGAAAATTGACTCAGGCCCTGATAACCCCCTAGGGTATCGCTGGATGCAGCTACAGGATCTGTATGGTATCCATGGCACCAATAAGCCGGAATCCATCGGCAGTTATGTTTCCAAAGGCTGTATCCGAATGAAGGAACCTGATGTGGAGCTTCTATACGATCTTGTTCCGGTAGGGACTCCGGTCGAGATTACTTATAACCGGATTGTTATAGAAAAGAGTCCGGAAAAAATTCTTACCTATTATATTTACCCGGATGGGTACAATTGTCAGCCATTGGATCTGAAACTGGTCAAGCAAGCGTTGGCGGCCTATGGTGCTGACCCATTTGTCAGTGATGAAAGCATTGCGGCCAAGTTGCAGGCGGCCGACGGGCAGCCGACTTATATTGGGAAAATTGTGCATTTAATGGTGGAAGGTTCCGCGCTGGAAGTCACCGGGATGGTGGCTGACGGCATGATATATCTGCCCGCACAAGCGGTGGCACAGCAGGCCGGGCTGCCGCTGAACTGGGACGAGAGCAGTGGGATGCTTACCAGTGCTGGTGGCAAAGTTCATGGCTACATGAAAAAAGGGGCACTGTATTTCAGCGCAATGGATGTGGAACGATTATTTGGTCTGCAGCGAGACTGGAAAAATTCGGAGCTATTGAATCTGGTTCGTCCACCGGTAGAAAACAAGACTGTTTCCGGGCGGACCGTTGCGCCCCGGGCTGCTGGATAAATGTTTTTTAGCTGAAACAATGAAAACATACTGTGAATGGACTGCTAAAAGCAATCCGTCTCTGGGCGGATTGCTTTTTCTTTGTTTGTTTTTATGTTAAAATAGGGGTTCAGAGAAGGTTCGTTGATAAAGAAACAGGAGTTGATTTTTTGCAGAAGCGATTTATTATAATTGATGGCAGCAGTCTGCTGCACCGGGCGTTTTATGCCTTGCCGTTACTGACGACGGCTAGTGGACAATATACAAATGCGATTTATGGTTTTACGACGATGCTGACTAAGCTGATTGGGGAGTGGCAACCAGATCTGTTAGTGATTGCGTTTGACAAGGCCAAAAAGACATTTCGCAATGAGCTTTTCGTCGATTATAAGGCCAAGCGTCAAAAGACCCCGATTGAGCTTTCCTCGCAGATGCCGTTAATTCGTGAGCTGGCAGAGGCGTTTGGGATTGCGTTTGTTGAATGCGAAGGCTATGAAGCCGATGATATTATCGGTACGCTGGCAACCAAAGCTGCCGCGAAGGGCTACGAGGCTATTGTTGTTACCGGCGATAAGGATGCCTTGCAGTTGATTGGGCCCAATCTCCAGGTGATGCTGACGAAAAAAGGGATTTCGGAAATGCAGGTTTTTGATGAGGCGGTATTTAAAGAGGTGTATGGACTTGCTCCCATTGATCTGATTGATTTGAAAGGCCTGATGGGAGATAGCTCGGATAATATTCCGGGAGTTCCGGGGGTTGGGGAAAAAACAGCAACGAAGCTGCTGCTCGAATACGGCAGCGTGGAAAATGTTCTAGCGAATATTGACTCTATTTCCGGCAAAAAACTGAAAGAAAATCTGACAAATAACAAAGAGCTGGCCTTATTGTCAAAAAAACTTGCGACGATTATTCGCGATATGCCGCTTGATTTTTCGGAAACGGAATATGTCATTTCACCACAAAAATCGAAGCTGCAGGAGTTTTGCCAGCGCTGCGAGTTTAAAAATATTTTCCCGAAAATTGAACAGTTATTCCCCGAAACTGACGGGCTGGGCTTTGGTGCGGTTGTTGAACAGCTGATGCCGGAGTACCGGGTACTGGCGGATATAGGGGAGGCTGCAGCCGTAGCCGAGGCAGTAAAAAAAGAGGAAAAACTAGTATTTTGCTGCCTGTCGCGGGGTCGCGTTCCCCAGCAGCAGCTCGATGGAATGGCGATAAGCCTTAAAGACGAGCTTGTCTTTTTGCCGGGTCATTTATGCAGCGATACCATTATCTCGCTCTTTGCCGATTCTTCGATTGCTAAAAGCACACATGATTTAAAACCGCTCTATCACATGCTGCCGCAAATTGAAGGATCGCTGTTTGATACAATGCTCGCATCGTATCTTTTGGAGCCGGCGGCCAGCGAATATCAACTGGAAGATCTTATCGGAAAATATCTGGAAGTCTATGAGCAAGTACCGGATTTTGCAGATGCAGTGGAGCAGGCTTTGTGGCGGGCGGACTGTGTGCGCCGTCTTGAGGAAAAACTGCACAGTCAGCTCGTAGAGCAGGGGCTGATGCAGCTCTATACAGAGGTGGAATTACCGCTATTGTCGGTTTTGGCTGAAATGGAACAAGTCGGGATCTATGTCAACCAGACACATCTTGAAAAAATGGCGGCGGAAATTTCCGGCCATATCTCGGTGCTGTTAAATGAGATTTATGTTTTGGCCGGAAAAGAATTTAATGTAAATTCACCGAAACAGCTCGGGGAAATCCTGTTTGAGAGACTCGAATTGCCAGCGGTAAAAAAGACGAAGACGGGATATTCGACGAACGCTGAAGTTCTTGATGAGCTGCACGATCAGCATCCGATTATTCCCAAGGTTTTGGAATACAGGCTGTGGACAAAGCTGAAATCCACGTATCTTGACGGGATGGAGGGACTGATAGCACCGCAGACCAGCCGCATTCATACGACCTTTAACCAGATGGTTACGGCAACCGGTCGGCTCAGCAGCTCTGAACCAAACTTGCAGAATATCCCGGTGCGGACGGCGGAAGGCCGTAAAATCCGGGAGCTGTTTGAACCGGGACCGGGGTATGATTATCTGTTGTCAGCGGATTATTCGCAGATTGAGCTGCGCGTACTGGCTCATATGTCGGAGGATAAAAGTTTTCTCGAAGCCTTTAATGAAAATCAGGACATTCACGCCAGAACCGCAGCGGAAGTATTTGATGTGCCGATGGAGCTTGTTACGCCGGAACTTCGCCGCAAGGCCAAGGCCGTTAACTTTGGCATTGTCTACGGGATCAGTGATTACGGGCTGTCGCGCGATCTTCATATTCCGCGCAAGGAAGCGGCACAATACATTGAAAGCTATTTTGCCAAATGCTCTGGTGTAAAGCGCTTTATTGATCAGGTTGTTGAAGCGGCGCATAAAGATGGTTTTGTGACCACGATCTTTGGCCGCAAACGTTATCTGCCAGCGATTAACAGTTCGAACTATAATCAGCGGACGCTCGCAGAACGAATGGCGATGAACACGCCGATTCAGGGTACAGCCGCTGATATCATAAAAATGGCAATGATTGAAGTGCAGCGTGAACTCAGACGCCAGCAGCTGAAAAGCCGCTTGTTGCTGCAGGTCCACGATGAGCTTGTGCTGGAAGTCGTGGTCGATGAAGTCGAAGCTGTTTCGGCCTTATTGAAAAATGCCATGCAAAATGTTGTCAAGCTGGCAGTGCCATTGACAATTGATATTAATATTGGAAAAAATTGGGCACAAGCAAAGTAAGTGCAGGACTGCAAATGGAGGAAAAGAAATGCCGGAAATGCCAGAAGTTGAAATTATCAGGCGCGGACTGGCGGGGAAACTTGTCGGTCACCAGATTATTGATGCCGATATCCTGTTGCCGCGGCTGATAAAGTGGCCGGGAATTGATGATTTTTCGGCAAGTGTTGTTGGGCGTACGATAAAACAAGTCAACCGGCAGGGGAAGTATCTGCTGTTTGTGCTCGATAATGGGAATAATTTAGTTTTTCATCTGCGGATGACGGGCCGGCTTTGCTGGGTTGCCGCCGGAGAGGAGCAGGATGCATATCGCCGCATTGTCTTTTCCCTTGACAGTGGGGACAGCCTGGTTTACGCGGATACACGCACGCTGGGAACGGTTTATGTGCTGCCACAAGAGGAGCTGTGGCGTATTTCCGGGCTGGCGTCGCTGGGGCCGGAACCGCTCTCGGTGGCCTTTACTGCGGAATACTTGCGCCTTGCTTTGGCGAAAAAACGGACGAAAATAAAATCATTTTTGCTCAATCAAAAATACATCGGGGGGCTCGGCAATATTTATGCCGATGAGGCGCTGGCTGTGGCGGGGATTCATCCGCTGCGTCCGGCTGAAACACTGCTGCCAGACGAGATCAAACGCCTGCATGCTGCCATAAATCAGGTAATTGCCGAAGGCATTGCCGATGGTGGGACGACGTTTCGCGATTATCGCAATGGTGAGGGCAAGGCCGGACATCATCAGGAGCGGCTGCTGGCTTACGGGCGCGAGGGGAAACCCTGCCGGCACTGCGGCAATGTGATTGAAAAAATTGAAGTCGGTGGGCGCGGGACACATTTTTGTCCGCATTGTCAGGTTTTGGAGGGGAAAGCGTCATGTATTTGATCGGATTAACCGGCGGTATTGCCAGCGGGAAAAGCACTGTCAGTAAACTACTGGCAGAACTGGGGGCATTTATTATTGACGCCGATGCGATTGCCCGCTCATTGGCTGCGCCCAAGGCCCCACTTTGGGAAAAATTTGTCGAGCATTTCGGCCGCAGCATCGTTCAGGCTGACGGCACCCTTGATCGTCGCCGGATTGGGGAAATGGTTTTTTCCAACCAGCAGGAGCGACAGTGGATTGACGAAACAGCCCATCCGCTGATCCGTAGTGAAATCTGGCGGCGAATTGACGAGTGCCGTAAGGCCGCGGTGCCGATTGTGGTGCTTGATATCCCATTGCTCTATGAGGTGGGCTGGAATGATTTTACCGATGAGGACTGGGTTGTCTATGTTGATGCTGCCACGCAGCTGCGCCGATTGATGGAGCGCGATCAGCTGCCGGAAGACTCGGCCCGCCGAAGAATTGAAGCGCAGATGGATTTGGCGAAAAAAGCGAAGCGGGCGGATCTGGTGATTGATAACAGCAAGGACGAGCTGACGACGCGCCGCCAGGTCGAGCAGTATTGGCAGGCGCTTGAAAGCAGGGTGCATCATGTCTGAAGCTTTTCATCTGCGCCTTGAGGAGCGCCGCGAAAAAACGAAACGCCGCAATCGAAACTGGGTAATTGCCACCTGCCTGTTTTTTTTCTTGGCTGGAGGGGCCTTTGCTGCGCAGTCGGAGCGGTTTCAAAAAAAATATATATATCCGTATCCGCATCAGGAGCTGGTCGCACAATATGCGGCCCAGTATCGGGTGGAAAGCTCATTGGTAGCCGGGGTTATTATGAGTGAGAGCAAGTTTCAAGATGAGGTCCACTCGGACCGGGGGGCCGTTGGCTTGATGCAGCTGATGCCGACGACGGCTGCATGGGTGGCTGAGCAGATTGAATACACGGATTACAGTATGGAAAAGCTGCATGAACCAGCGACCAATATTCGCTTTGGAACCTGGTATTTATCCTCGCTGCAGAAAGAATTTTGTGGCAATGAGGTATTGATGCTGGCTGCTTATAATGCCGGACGCGGAACGGTGCATTCCTGGATGGAGGAGCGCGGCTGGGACATGAATTTTACCGATGTCAATCAGATTCCTTATGAAGAGACCAGACTTTACATCGGCCGTGTCTTAAAGAACCGGGAAAAGTATCGCGATCTCTATGAACGGAATTACTAAATCGTTTTATCTTATCTAAAATGCTTCAGCTAAGAGAGGCGGTTATCTTATACAGGTAGCCGCTATTCTTTTTATCATGTAACGCATAAACGAGTTTTTTCGCCGCTGCTGCTGGCAAAATAGTTTAAAATAAATAGAAAGCACATTTAAGCCAATAAAGGAGATTGATTAAATGGAAACATGTAGGCCTTCGCTTGAAATTGCGACGAGAATTGAAAAATTACAGGAAGCTCTTGTCTCGGCTCAGCTCGATGGAACGCTGTTGCTGTTAAATACAGATCTGTTTTATTTTACAGGAACGGTGCAAAGCGCGTTTTTATTTGTTCCGGCGGCAGGCGAGCCTGTCTTAATGGTTAAGCGTGGGCTCGAGCGCGCCCGGGCAGAAGGCGGCATTAAAAATATTGTGCCGATCAGAAGCCCGCGGGAAATCCCGGCTGTTTTACAGACTTTCGGGTATACGCTTATCGAGCGACTGGGACTGGAACTTGATGTATTGCCGGTAAATTTATACGGATTTTATCAGAAAATATTTGCGGCAGCACAGTGTGTGGATATATCGCCGGCTGTCAAAGCGATTCGTTCTATAAAATCCCCCTATGAAATAGAGCTTTTGCGGGCAGCCATGAAGGTTATGGGTGAGGCTTTTGCAAAAGTGCCGTCACTGTTGAAAGAAAACATGAGCGAAATTGAACTGGCAGCGCTGTTTGAGGCTGAGCTTCGCCGGCGGGGGTATTCGGGGCCGGCGAAAATGAGGACGTTTAATCAGGAGTTTTTTTATGGCAATGTCTGCAGCGGCAACAGCGGGCTGGCTACGAGCTTTTTTGACGGGCCGGTGGGCGGCAGCGGAACAGCGGCGGCAAATCCACAGGGCGCAGGCTGGAAAAAAATACAGCGCGATGAACCGGTTTATATCGATTATACTTGTGTGTTTGAGGGCTATACCGGGGATCAGACGCGAATGTTCTGTATCGGAGATTTAACGCCGCGGCTCAAACAGGCCTTTCAGGACATGCTCGTTATTCAAAAGGAAGTGCTTTCCATTATGAGCCCTGGGGTTTTGGCTGAGGAGCCATATCTGTTGGCCTTGAAGCTGGCCGAAGAAATGGGCTATAAAGATCATTTCATGGGCTATAAGGAAAATCAGGTAAAGTTCATCGGCCATGGCATTGGCCTGGAACTTGATGAATGGCCGATTATTGCCAAAGGCATAAAGCAGCCGCTCTTGCCGGGAATGACCTTTGCCCTGGAACCGAAGCTGGTGTTTGAAGAAGGGGCCATCGGCATAGAAAACAGCTTTGTCATGACCGAAACCGGACCGGAATATCTGCACTACACGCCGGAAGACATCGTTTTTTTGAAGTAAACACAGTATAGAAAAATACAATCTTGATAAAGCGTATGACGGCTGTCTTAGTAGATGGCCGTCTTTTTTTAATAGAAGCTGCAAGAAAACCTGTAAATTTTCACTGCTTTGAATTGACAGGAATAACGCCCTGTGCTATTATAAACAGAAAGAGAATATACCCTTTAAATTGGTCCTGTGAGGCTGAGAAGGAGAGCTTATCGATGATAGTGTGACTATTATTGCTTTCTTATGCCTGTGCATGAGAGAGCTTTTTTTATGCCCTTTTTGAAGGTGGTATTTCCTTGTTGCAAGTTTATGCATAAATAAGGTATAATTATTTATAAGCGGTCAGCGCTGCTGGCGGTGAAAATAATTGTAGCTTAATGACAGATCTCTTCATGCTTTGCGAAGGCGGTCCGTCGCGCAGCCAAGGCGGCGCGAAATGAAAAGGAGTGATTGGGTTGTTAGGTAAAAACAATGTATCCCTGCGGGGAAAGGATATTCTGGGGCTGGAACATTTCACGCCGGATGAAATCCGCTTGGTACTCGATACGGCAAAGGAAATGAAAAATATCATTCAGCGCGATATCAAAAAGGTACCGACACTGCGTGGTAAATCCATCGTGAACTTGTTTTATGAACCGAGCACGCGGACGCGTTCATCCTTTGAACTTGCTGGCAAATATCTCGGCGCCGACGTTGTAAATATCACAGCCAGCTCGAGCAGCATCGTCAAAGGCGAAAGCCTGCGGGACACGCTACTGACGGTTGAAGCCATGGGTGTCGATGCGATTGTAATGCGCCACAAGGCAGAAGGGTCAGCCGAATACGCGACCAAGGTTGTCAGCCCGGTGATCATAAATGCCGGTGATGGTGCGCACGCCCATCCTTCCCAGGGATTGCTCAACTTGTTTACGATACAGCAGCATAAAGACAAGCTGCAGGGATTAAAGGTTGCCATTTTAGGCGATATTCTGCACAGCCGCGTAGCCCGGTCGGATATATGGGGCATGCGCCAGATGGGCATAGAGGTACATCTGGCAGGCCCGAAGACCTTGCTGCCGCGCTTTTTGGCTGAGGAACCGGGGATTTTCGTGCATGACCGCATAGAAGAAGCGGTGGAAGCGGCAGATGTCATCAATGTTCTGCGCATCCAGCTTGAACGGCAGAAATCAGGGTTGTTCCCATCGCCGCGCGAATATGCGCGACTGTTTGGACTGAACAAGGCGCGCCTGGCACTGGCTAAGGACGATGTTTTGGTTTTGCATCCGGGCCCGATGAACAAAGGCCTTGAAATTGCTCCCGATGTCGCTTACGGCGATCATTCGGCAATCCAGGAACAGGTGCAAAACGGTGTGGCCGTACGGATGGCTTTACTGACTTTAGTCTTGACGGGAGGGAAAAACATTGAAGTTGATGCTTAAAGGCGGACGGGTGATAAACCCGGGGAAAAATTTTGATGAAATTTGTGATATCTTGGTAGAGGATGGTAAAATTGCAGCAATCGGGAAAAAACTGCCGGCTGCCGGGGCTGAAGTCGTCGATGTCAAGGGCCTTGTGGTTACACCGGGGCTGATTGACATGCATGTCCACTTTCGCGAGCCGGGACAGGAAGCCAAGGAAGATTTTGAAAGCGGTTCACGGGCCGCAGCGGCCGGCGGATTTACGACGGTGGCGGTGATGCCGAATACAAAGCCGGTCGTCGATTCCTCGATTCTCGTAAACGGTCTGAAGGAAAGAGCCCGCCAGGCCTCGGTTATGCATATTGAAGTGATTGGTGCCTTGACAAAAGGCCAGCAGGGAACGGAACTGGCCGAAGTCGGCGATATGAGCGCTGCCGGGGCAGTAGCCTTCTCGGATGACGGGCACTACGTGCAAAATGACAAGGTTCTTCTGAACGGACTTGACTATCTGCGAACCTTTGAAAAGGTGATTATCTCACATGCGGAGGAAGCAACTCTTGTTGAAGAAGGCGTAATGAACGAAGGGCATCGCTCGGCGATGCTGGGGATGAAAGGCCGCCCGACTGTGGCGGAAGATATAGCGGTTGTCAGGGATATCCTGCTGGCTGAATATGCAGATGCAAGAATCCATATTGCGCATATCAGCTCGAAAAATGCGCTGGATATTGTCCGCCAGGCGAAAAAACGCGGGGTTAAGGTGACGGCAGAGGTTACGCCACATCATCTGACCATGACGGATGAGGCAGTAAATCTCTTTGATACGTCGACGAAGGTCAATCCGCCGCTGCGTTCACAGGCTGATGTTGAGGCCATGATCGAAGGCCTCAGGGATGGTACGATTGATGCGATTGTCACGGATCACTCGCCGCATGCCGAAGAGGAAAAGGACGTAGAGTATCGTTATGCGCCCAGCGGTTTTCCGGGGCTTGAAACAGCGGTTGGTGTTTTGCTGACAGACCTTTATCATGAAGATAAGCTTAGCCTGCCGCAGATCGTAGAGAAGCTGACAGCCGGACCGGCTAAGGCCTTTAACCTGACCAAAGGGGTCCTCGATGTCGGGGCCGCAGCGGATATCACAGTCATTGATCCGGACCGGCAATGGGTTGTCGATGCAGCGGATTTTTATACACGCGGCACACATTCACCGTTTGCTGGCAGAAAATTAAAAGGAAAAGCCGTGATGACTATCGTGGATGGCAAAATCGTCATGCAGGACGGAAAAATTATCGGCTGATGAAATATATGGGGGTGCTATTTTGAAAGGTAAATTAGTATTAGAAGATGGCAGCGTGTTTTATGGCAGTCTCTTAAATGAAGCCAAGGCAACCGGCGAGGTTGTCTTTAATACGGGGATGACAGGGTACCAGGAAATTTTAACGGACCCATCGTACTGCCGCCAGATCGTGACGCTGACATATCCGATGATCGGCAATTACGGCGTAGCGGAGTTGTTTAACCAATCCCGCCAGCCGTTTGTCAACGGATTTATCATTGGTGAGCTCTGCGAAGAGGGCAGTAACTGGCATCTGGAAACGAGCCTGCGGGCTTATCTGACAAAACAGCAGATTCCCTGCCTGTACGATGTGGATACACGGGCCGTAACGCGTAAGATCCGCTCGGCTGGAACGATGAAGGGCGTGATTGTAGCAGAAGATGCTACGGATGAAGAAATCCGTCAGTTGCTGGCGGTGCCGATCAAAACGGATGTTGTAGACGAGGTAACCACGCCGGAAGTTTATAAGATGGAAAACGAGGGCCCGCATGTTGTTGTCATGGACTTTGGCATCAAGCAAAATATACTGAACTCCCTGCATAACCTTGGCTGCAGCCTGACGATTGTCCCGGCGGCAACAACGGCTGCAGAAATTATGGCACTAAACCCAGACGGCATCTTCCTGTCGAATGGCCCTGGAGACCCTAAGGATGTCGCGGCGGTCATTGAAAACATAAAATTACTGATCGGCAAAAAGCCGATGTTTGGCATCTGTCTGGGGCATCAGCTCTTGGCCCTGGCCCTTGGCGCCGATACGTATAAACTGAAATTCGGTCATCGCGGCTCTAATCAGCCGGTGAAAAACCTGGCGACCGGCCGCGTGCATATTTCCTCGCAAAATCATGGGTATGCCGTCGATGAGGATTCGCTTAAAAACCTGCCGCTGACGGTGACGCATCTGTCGGTAAATGACGGCACGGTCGAAGGCATGCGTCATACGGAGCTGCCGATTTTCTCGGTGCAATATCATCCGGAAGCATCGCCGGGACCAGATGATAATATGTACTTATTTGATCAATTTTGGACGATGCTCACGAAGGGGGAATAATAGTGCCGAAAAAGGAATATTTAAAAAAAGTTATGGTAATCGGCTCCGGCCCGATCATTATCGGCCAGGCCGCAGAATTTGACTACGCCGGCTCGCAGGCCTGCCGCTCGTTAAAAGAAGAGGGCCTTGAAGTCGTCCTGGTGAACAGCAATCCGGCAACGATTATGACCGATAAGGACATTGCCGACCGGGTATATATAGAGCCGCTTACGGTAGAATTTCTGGAAGAGATCATCAGCAAAGAACGCCCGGATGGCCTTTTGGCAACGCTCGGTGGGCAGGCCGGACTGAATCTGGCCGTAAAGCTGTCCGAGCAGGGGATTTTGGAAAAATATAAGGTGGAATTACTCGGGACTTCGCTGACAGCGATTAAAAAAGCGGAAGACCGCGAGTTATTCAAGGAAACCATGCAAAAGCTCAATGAACCGATACCGGAAAGCACGATCGTCGAAGATGTGCCGTCGGCCGTTGCTTTTGCGAATGAAATTGGCTATCCGATCATCGTCCGTCCAGCCTATACGATGGGGGGCACCGGCGGCGGGATTGCTGATAACGAGGACGAGCTGATCGAAATCGTCATCCGGGGACTTAAGTACAGCATGATCGGCCAGGTGCTGATCGAACGCAGTGTCGCTGGCTGGAAAGAAATCGAATATGAAGTTATGCGTGACAGCAATGACAACTGCATTACCGTCTGCAATATGGAAAATTTTGATCCGGTCGGGGT
Source organism: Selenomonadaceae bacterium (assembly GCA_051653465.1). GTDB lineage: Bacteria > Bacillota > Negativicutes > Selenomonadales > Selenomonadaceae. The sequence goes on from JBOFWE010000189.1 coordinate 12,442, forward strand.
TCATACCGGCGACAGCATCGTGGTGGCTCCTTCCCAGACACTCAGTGATCACGAGTATCAGATGCTCCGCAGTGCTTCGCTGCGCATCATCCGGGAATTAGGAATTGAGGGCGGCTGTAATGCACAGTATGCACTTGATCCCGACAGCAACCAGTACTATGTAATTGAAGTTAATCCGCGTGTTAGCCGCTCAAGCGCCCTGGCCTCAAAGGCTACCGGCTATCCGATTGCCAAGGTTTCGGCCAAAATCGCTATCGGCTATACGCTCGATGAAATCACCAACGCAGTAACCCAGAAGACAAAGGCCTGCTTTGAACCGGCGCTCGATTACTGCGTCGTCAAGTTCCCACGCTGGCCGTTTGATAAATTCGTCTATGCGGATCATACGCTCGGCACGCAGATGAAGGCAACCGGTGAAGTTATGTCGATTGACCGGAATTTTGAAGGTGCCATACTGAAAGCCGTCCGCTCCTTGGAAATCGGTGTCAACCGTCTGCATATGGAAAAGATGGCCGAGTGGGAGGATGAAAAACTGCTGCGCAGCCTCTCGCGCATCAATGACGAGCGAATCTTCGCGATTGCCGAAGCCCTGCGCCGCGGCATTGCGGATGTGGATAAGATCCACGCGATCACCAAGGTCGATGAGTGGTTCTTAAATAAGATAAAAAATATCACGGATGTTGAAAATCGCATCAAGACGGAGGAAATCACACCGAAACTGATGCTGGCGGCGAAAAACGTCGGTCTGGCAGACCGGTCTATCGGTGAAATTGCCGGCAAGTCCATGGACGAAGTGCGGACACTGCGCAAGACGATGAATATTCTGCCCTGCTATAAAATGGTTGATACCTGTGCGGCAGAATTTGAAGCGGCTACGCCATACTACTACTCCACCTTCCATGCTCAGGAAGATGAGGTTCAGGCCTCCAATAAGCGCAAGGTCATGGTTCTCGGCTCCGGCCCGATCCGCATCGGACAGGGGGTTGAGTTTGACTACTGCTCGGTTCACTCCGTATGGGCTTTAAGAAAAATGGGGATTGAAGCGATTATCGTCAACAACAATCCGGAAACCGTCAGCACCGACTTTGACATCTCGGACCGCTTGTACTTCGAGCCGCTGACGACGGAAGATGTCCTCAATATCATTGACAAGGAAAAACCCGAGGGCGTTATCGTCCAGTTTGGCGGACAGACAGCCATCAATCTTGCAGCATCGCTGCAAAAGGCTGGCGTGAAGGTCTTTGGGACCTCCGTTAATGATATTGACCGGGCGGAAGACCGGGAACGCTTTGACGAAGTGCTGGAACAGACGAAGATTCCACGTCCGAAAGGAACCAGCGTCACTACGGTTGAAGGCGCGGTTACGGCGGCAAATGAGATCGGCTATCCGGTCATGGTCCGCCCTTCTTACGTGCTTGGTGGCCGGGCCATGGAAATTGTCTACAATGAAGCGGAATTACTCGACTATATGGGCCGGGCAGTTAAGGTTACTCCGGAACATCCGGTGCTTGTCGATCGCTATATGCAGGGCACCGAAGTCGAAGTTGACGGCATATCGGATGGTACGGATGTGATCATCCCGGGGATCATGGAACATATCGAACGGGCCGGCGTTCATTCCGGTGACAGCATCGCGGTTTATCCGCCGCAGACACTTTCGTCGAAGGTGATCTATACGATCATCGACTACACGAAGCGTCTGGCAACAAGCCTTCATGTCAAGGGCCTGCTCAATATCCAGTATGTGGTCGCGAACGATGAGGTGTATGTCATCGAGGTGAATCCGCGGTCAAGCCGTACGGTGCCGTTTTTGAGCAAGGTTACGGATATCCAGATGGTCAACCTCGCCACTCGCATTGCGCTCGGCGAAACGATTAAGGGGATGGGGCTTAAACCGGGGCTGGCGGATCCCAAGCCGTATGTTGCGGTTAAGGCGCCGGTATTCTCCTTCGCCAAGATGCAGGATGTTGATATCTCGCTCGGGCCGGAAATGAAATCGACCGGTGAGGTCATGGGCATTGACTACCATTATGCCCGGGCACTTTACAAGGCGATAACTGGGGCCGGCATGAATATACCGACAGAAGGAACGATTCTCTTTACGGTAGCAGATAAGGATAAGGCTGAGATGAAACAGCTGGCCAAAGCGTTTTCGGAACTTGATTTCCGGATTGTGGCTACCGAAGGGACGGCGAAATCCATTCAGTCGCTTGGGATCGATGCCGATATCGTCGGCAAGGTACATGAGCGCAGCACAGATATCATCCAGATGATCAAGACCGGTAAAATCCATATGGTTATCAATACGCTGACGCAGGGCAAGGGAAGCTCGGCCCGCGACGGGTTTAAGATCCGCCGGGCGACAGTAGAACACGGCATTGCCTGCCTGACCTCGCTTGATACGGCCTGGGAGGTGCTCCGGGTACTGAACTTTATGCGCGAACGCCGCCTTGTCTATGCGCTGGCGCTGCAGGATTATGTCGGCGGTGGTGATTCACTTGCCTAAAGTAGCTGTCGATGCCGTGATTCTCCGCCATGAGACGCTGGCAAAGGATATGAAGAAACTGGTGGTTGCGGCAGCAGAAATTGCTGCCCAGGCAGCTCCCGGACAATTTATTCAGCTAAAAATAAAAGATGGCGAACCGCTGTTGCGCCGCCCGATCAGCATTGCCGCTGTCGACGCTGTAGCAGGGACAATGGATCTGATCTACCGCGTTGTTGGCAAGGGGACAAAAGCTTTGGCTGAGCTTCCTGCTGGTGCAGTGGTGAATTGCCTGGGCCCGCTTGGACACGGCTTTGACCTTGACTGTCAGTCACCGCTGCTTGTTGGTGGCGGGATGGGAATTGCGCCGTTGATTTTTCTGGCAGAGTCCTTTGCGGGTAAAGCCTCGATCTTAATGGGGGGCAGAAACAAAGACGAAATGTTCTGGCCGGCTCTTTATGAGGGCAGCGTCCAGAAGATCCATATTACCACGGATGACGGATCGGTCGGAAGCAAAGGCTTTACGGTCGATGTATTGCCGCAGCTTTTGGCTACCGGGGAATTTGACCGGGTCATGGTCTGCGGACCGGAAATCATGATGAAAGCGGCAGCGAAGATTGCTGCCGAATACAAGATACCTTGCCAGGTTTCGCTCGAAAAACATATGGCCTGTGGCCTGGGGGCATGCCTTTCCTGCACCTGCGCCGGCAGTGACGGCAAGCGGAAAAAAGTATGTCAGGACGGACCGGTGTTTTGGGCACAGGAGGTATTTTAATGGAGAAAAAAGAACGGCTGGCAGTCAATATTGCAGGAATAAAAATGAAAACGCCGGTGATGACGGGGTCGGGGACTTTTGGTTTTGGTGAAGAATTCAGTGATTTTGTGGATCTGAACCAGCTGGGAGCGATTGTTGTCAAAGGCACAACACTGAAGCCGCGTAGCGGCAATGAAGGTGTCAGGATAGCTGAGACGCCGAGCGGCATGCTAAACTGTATCGGTCTTGAAAATCCGGGCGTGGAATACTTTTTGACAGATATTCTGCCGCGGATTGTGCACTATGATGCGCCGATCATTGTGAATATTTCCGGCAGCACGGTTGAGGAATATGGACAACTGGCAAAAATGCTGGATGTTCCCGGAGTCGCGGCAATTGAACTCAATGTTTCCTGCCCGAATGTCAGGGAGGGCGGCATTGTCTTTGGCACCGACCCTCAAAGTGCGGCTGCGGTTGTGCGCGCGGCAAAGGCCAATACGAAAAAGCCGGTAATATTGAAGCTGTCGCCTAATGTGACGGACATAACGATTATGGCCAAAGCCGTTGAAGCGGCAGGGGCCGATGCAATTTCGATGATCAACACGCTGATTGGCATGGCAATTGATGTAAAAACCTGGAAGCCGGTTTTGGGCAATATCATCGGCGGTCTTTCAGGACCGGCAGTGAAACCGGTGGCATTGCGGCTTGTCTGGCAGGTGGCGCAGTGCGTAAAAATTCCGATCATCGGCATGGGCGGCATTATGACGGCTGAGGATGCCGTGGAATTTTTACTGGCGGGAGCCTCGGCGGTTGCGGTTGGCACCGCGAATTTCGTCAATCCGACAGCGGCGCAGGATATTGCCGACGGCATCGACGATTACCTGGTGGCAAGAAATCTGACGAATGTCAGTCAGCTTGTCGGCCAGCTTAAAATAAAATGATGACATAGATCGTCAAAAGAAGGGGAGACGAATATGGCAGATAATAGATTGATTGCGGCCTTGGATTTTCATGAAATGGACGAGGTCAAAAGTTTTGTCGAGAAACTTGGCGACAGTGTGAGCTGTTACAAGGTCGGCATGGAACTCTTCTACAGTGTTGGAGCGCCCGTTGTCGCGTATCTGCGCAGCCTGAACAAGGATGTGTTTCTAGACCTGAAACTGCATGATATACCAAATACTACAGCTGAGGGATTGTGCTCCTTGCTGCGCCTGGGCGCGAATATTCTCGACGTGCATGCTTCCGGCGGCTTTACCATGATGCAGGCGGCGGCCGAGCGGTTGAAGCAGACGGCGGCGCAGCTGGGGGTTGAACGGCCTAAGCTCATCGCGATTACTGTTTTGACGAGTATCCATGAGGCTGATTGGCAGGGACTGGGGCAAAATGCTCCGATTCAGGAGCAAGTCGTGCGGCTGGCGCTTCTGGCGCAAAAGGCCGGCCTTGATGGAGTTGTTGCCTCCCCGCAGGAAGCTGGGGCTATCCGCAGGGCCTGCGGTCCCGACTTCATGATTGTGACTCCCGGCGTGCGTCCTGCCGGGGCCGCACTTGATGATCAAAGCCGGATTGCAACTCCGGCTAAAGCACTGCAGGACGGAGCTTCCCATCTTGTGATTGGCCGTCCAATACGGGCAGCAGCAGATCCGCTCGCAGCGGTAAAAAAAATAACAGCAGAAATGGAGACGGTGCAATAATGACGGAAGATCAGGTAAAAGAATTGTTCTTAAAGACAAATGCCATCATGGAAGGGCACTTTCTCCTCACCTCGGGGCTGCACAGCCCGATGTATGTAGAAAAATTCAATGTGTTGCAGCATCCGAAGTATACCGAGCAGCTTTGCCAGGCATTGGCCGAAAAGTTTGCGGATCAGAAGATAGAAACGGTTGTTGGTCCGGTAACTGGCGGAATTTTGCTGGCGCATGAAGTGGGTAAAGCACTGGGGACCCGGGCGATTTTCACCGAACGCGAAAATGGCAAGATGACTTTTCGCCGCGGCTTTAAGCTGGCTCCCGGGGAACGCGTTCTCATTGTCGAAGATATTGTAACGACGGGCGGTTCCGTCAAGGAAGTCATCGATGTCGTTCTTGAAAGCGGAGCAATCCCGGTTGGTGTCGGCCTGCTGGTTGACCGCAGCGGGGGAAAAATTGATTTTGGAACCGTGCCATATCAGGCGCTGCTCCATCTGGATGTCACGACATATGCACCGGAAACTTGTCCGCTTTGTCAAAATAATGTTCCGATGACAAAGCGCGGCCGTACCGGAAAATAAGGCTTTAGGAAGATCGGGCAGTTTCTGCAAGGGGCAGATACTGCCCTTTTTTTGCGTGGGGGCAGGTTTTTTGCTTTTGGAAAAAGAATGTTATGTCTTAGGAAAGAAAGCAGGGTGACATTTTGAAAGATGAAATAAAGGAAAAAATTGAAGCCGAAGTTTCGGCCTGGGAATATATAAAAGAGCTGCCAAAATCTTGGGAGGGCTTTGATTTAAAGCTGCATATGGCAGCGGAGGGTGACACTTATGACATGTACAGTTATGAGAATCAGAGTCGCCATCGGAAGATCAGTGTTTATTACCATGATGAAACAAAAGAATATAAACTGCGGACAGCGATTGGACTGACGGAATTTTGCCGCATTGAATTCATTGCCCCGGGGCTTAAGGAATTGGAACGGATTTTGCGCGAGCGCTTTGAATCATTGCTGCATGCGATGGCGGCCTTTGATGAAGATATGGTCAGCTGCATCGTGCAGGAAAAACAGATCTTAAAATGGGAATATGTGGATCGGCTTCCTGCTGAAATTGAAGGGTTTACACGCTTTATCAATCCGCACGAACCGGTTCCCGTAATCAATGGATCCTATATCGTTTTTGATTACTGTGATTTTGCTACGGACAGCAATTTTATTATTTATTACAATGTTTTTCGGGATGAATTTTTTGGGGAATCCAAAATATGCAAAATACCGGAGATGAATTATACCTTTGACGCCACGGAGCTGATTGAATTGGAAGAAAAGCTAGACACATATTTTTTGCCGCATTTAAAACAGCTGCGGCAGCGAATTCAAGCGGTCAGGAGGTGAGAAAACTATGAAAACAGCATTGACCATTGCCGGCTCGGATAGCTGCGGCGGTGCCGGGATTCAGGCCGATTTAAAGACCTTTGCCGCTTGCGGCGTATATGGACTAAGCGCTATTACCGCTGTGACGGCACAAAACACCTGCGGCGTGACCGCGGTAAAGCTCATGGATGCGGCGATTTTGCAGGCGCAGATCGAGGCGGTTTATACCGATATTCCGGTGGATGCTGTTAAAATCGGCATGCTGGGTAGTCTTGAACTTACAACTGCCGTGAATGAGGCTATTCATCGCTATGATGTGAAAAACATTGTATTGGATCCTGTGCTGCTTGCCAGCAGTGGGAGATCGTTGCTGGAACCGGCAGCCGTTGAGGTCATGAAGCGGGACCTGTTCCCTCATGTGCTTATTGTGACGCCTAATCTGCCGGAGGCAGAGGCATTGTCGGGAATTGCCGTCAGGACAGAGGCGGACATGCTGGAGGCGGCCAAGCGGATTCATGCCCTGGGGGCGAAGTATGTTATCGTCAAGGGCGGTCATTTGGCAGGGGCAGCCGGTGATCTGCTCTATGATGGGAGGACAAATGAGGTTTTTTCCCACAAACGGATTGATAATATTCATACGCACGGTACAGGCTGCACCTTCTCTTCGGCCATTGCGGCTGGTTTAGCCAAGGGCCTTGAAGTGAGAGCGGCAGTGAGCGAAGCAAAGACCTATATCACAATGGCCATAAGGCATGGCTTTAAGCTGGGTGCGGGGGCAGGGCCAACGCATCATTTTTATGCACTGTATAAAGATGCGGGAAAATGTTAAAAATAGGTTGACAATAAATGAAAGCATATGTATAATAATATTTGTCGCTGAGGTCAGCGGCGATGGAATGTATACGGCCCGGTAGTTTAGTTGGTTAGAATGCCGCCCTGTCACGGCGGAGGTCAGGGGTTCAAGTCCCCTTCGGGTCGCCATCTCATATGCGGAAATAGCTCAGTGGTAGAGCACCACCTTGCCAAGGTGGGGGTCGCGAGTTCGAGCCTCGTTTTCCGCTCCATTTTATTTTGGCGACATAGCCAAGCGGTAAGGCCGAGGTCTGCAAAACCTCTATTCCCCAGTTCGATTCTGGGTGTCGCCTCCAAAATATTATACAGACAGTAGCATAGTTTTATATGCGGAAATAGCTCAGTGGTAGAGCACCACCTTGCCAAGGTGGGGGTCGCGAGTTCGAGCCTCGTTTTCCGCTCCATTTATTTTGGCGACATAGCCAAGCGGTAAGGCCGAGGTCTGCAAAACCTCTATTCCCCAGTTCGATTCTGGGTGTCGCCTCCAAAATATGAACCGACAAGGCTGGGAATATTCCCGGCCTTTTTTATGTGGCTGCTTTCCTGAGAAGCAGATGATTACACTGTAAACAGTGTGCAGCCAGTTTAGTTTCTGTAAAATACTTTGATAAAATAACTGAGGTGTAAAACAGTGGAAGAAAATATGCAGCCAATGGGGATTACCGATAATTTGTTGAAGGTTTTTAATTATGCCTTCGTTGAAAGTGCACCCTATGGTTTTTTTGTGCCGAAAGACAATGCGTACGTGGCCGTAAATCTGGTGAATAAAGTTCATCACTGTCAAAAATGCCAGAAAGAAATTACGGTAGATTACCATCATACCGGCGTTACGTATTTTTCACGGGAACGATACAGCCAACAGCAGCAGGTATATGCGTTACTGGGACTTGATTTCCCGACACCGGCTGAGATTGCAGCCGAAATGGAATTTACCTATCATCAGATCGGGTATTGTACGGATTGTGCGCAGGCGGAACTTAATCCGGCCAATACGGATGCGCAAAAATTATATAATATTTGCCTTGAACTGCATAAACGCGACGAGGCGCTGCCTTTGGCTGCACGGATGGAAATGCAAAACGCGCTTGTGCGCTGGCTGGAACAGATTAAAGAATCGGCGCAGGTAACTGCGTATGACCTGTCGAGTTATACGGCGATTAAAGACCTGGTCTGTGCAGTGATTCTTGACGATGTAGCAGCTGTCGAGTCGCTGCTTAAAGAATATCGTGACGGAAGTGAAGCCCTGCTGGCACAAGCCCGGCAACTGCTCACCAGCTTGCCGGAAAAATTTCGCGTATATGCTGCACGGTCAACTGCAGTTTATGAATCGATGTCGGATGAAATCTATCACGAGTATACAGTGGTGTTTCCGGCGGAAGACACCGTACCGCAGGATTTCTTTGCGGAGCGGACAGTCGAGCGCGAGCGGGCCGGCATGTTTTTGCAGCAGTCGCGCATTTCTTCGCTTGAAGAGCTTTTGTTGGCCGCCGGCTTTGCCGATGCCTGGGTCGACCTGTTCATTGACCATGTAACGGCACTTGAAAAATAAATAGAGCACTGCTAAGCATTGTATTACTATTTATGTATACATGAAAAAAATGTGGACAATCGTGCGGTGCCTGTGGTATCATATCGTTTAGTAGGAAAGTTAAAAACTTGGCAATGGCGCCATATGATAAATCTGGTCTATTCGCAGCATATGTTTGTGTTGGGGTGTGGGCGGTTTTCATATGGCCTTTTTTGTTGCCGCAGTATAAGAGTTTTATTTAAAATCAATCTATGATAATTAATTAAAGGTGGTATGAATGATGAATGATTTACTGTATGTGATCCCTGCAAATTCTCCTAAAGAAACGATTATTGAAACTTTGACGGCGCATCCGGAAATTAAATTTGTATCCTTGGTTGGTATTGATCTTGCTGGAAATGATACGGATGAAAAGATTCCGATGCATGTTTTTCTGAAGGATATTGAAGATTTCTATGCTGGATCGGCAGTCCAGACTGACGGCTCCTCCGTAGTACTGACAGGAATCGCAACTCTCAACAACGCCAAGGTAGATATGCCGGTTGATCCGAGTGTTAACTGGTTTGTTGATTATAATGATGAATACTATGATGAAGAAACAGAAAAACCGGTAGGCACACTTCGTATTCCGGCCTTTTTGATTCACGATGGCAAACGTGTGGATTCCCGCTCGGTCCTGGCTGAAACTTTGACTTATGTAAAAAAAGAAATGATGGATCTGTTCAAGGCTCATCCGACAGTTTCCGGACTTGGTCATATCAGCGGCAATGATGTTGAGGATATTTTATTTACTTCGGCAACAGAACTCGAATTCTGGGTAAAAACTCCGCTCGGAGAAGCAGACATCATGGAAATGTCGGCATCGCAGGTTATGCAGGAGCAGTACTGGCAGCGTACTCGTGGGGCTGTCCGCACGGCACTTGAACAGTGTGTACTTAAACTCGATGAGTATGGTCTTGGCGCCGAAATGGGCCATAAAGAAGTTGGCGGCTTGAAGGCACAAATTGATGAAGCCGGTAACATGACGCATGTCTGCGAACAGATTGAAATCGACTGGAAATTTGCGGATGCTATGCAGGCGGCTGACAACGAACTGTTGGTTCGCATCATGGTCAAAGAAGTCTTTAGAGAAAATGGCCTGGAAGTAAACTTCAAGGCAAAACCGATGATCGGCCTTGCCGGCAATGGGGAACATACCCATATTGGATTGGCGGCGAAAATGAAATCGGGGAAAATTGTCAATCTCTTCTCCCCACAGGAAATGACGAAGGACTTTATGAGTGCTATCGGTTACGGCGCAATTATGGGTCTTTTGAAAAATTATGAAGTTATCAACCCGCTTGTTTCGGCAACCAATGATTCCTTGAATCGTTTGAAACCAGGCTTTGAAGCACCGGTTTGCATTGTAACTTCCCTGGGACATACGCCGGAAATTCCGTCGCGTAACCGTACGATCCTTGCCGGACTCGTTCGTGATATCAATAATCCGATGGCTACGCGTTTTGAACTTCGTGCCTGCAATCCGTATACCAACACGTATCTCGTTTTGGCGGCAATCTATTCAGCAGCACTTGACGGCATCAAAACTGCTGTTACGAAGACAACGGATGAACTTTTGGCAGAGCTTTCTAAAGAAGCTGGTGCAGAAGGTTTCTATCTTGAAAAAGACAGAGCTTATCGCAGTGAAGAAGACGTATTTGAAGATTACACAGAAGAAGAACGCAACCATCTGTTTGGTGCGCCGCCGGCTACTGTGTGGGAAAACATGGAAAATCTTAAAAACTATCCGGAAAAACGTGCGGTTCTTGGTGCTGGCGGTGGCTTGCGCGATCAGATCCTCGATGCTTTTGTTGCCGGCGAGCTTCTCCGCTGGAAAACAGAGCTGATTAGCCGCATCGTGCCGGAAAATCGTGAAATCGTCAGAAACTGTAAAGAAATTAAAACGGAATATGTTACGGATCTTGATTCCTATAACTGGAACAAAATTAACAGCATCCGTTGCTATCTGGCAAAGGACAGCATTGATGAAAAATCCTTGTTCACATTGCTTGTCAACGCCCTGAATGAAAAAGATTATGCTACGGCTTCTGGTCTTCAGGTAGAAATGTATGACAGAGTAGAAGAACTTAAAGCTTTGTATGCTGCCTATAAGAAGAACATGATCTAAGGGAATATAATTATTGTTTTACCTACCAGCACAGCATTCTTGTTGTGCTGGTTTTGTTTTTATAATGACGCACAAACAATCATTGTTTGTAATTGTTTACACGTTTTGACGAAATATTCTTTTTATAGTATAATAAGAAATAATTGGCAAAAAATAATCATTTTGAGAGGTGATGTGTTTGGGAGCCAGAGTAAAATTTTCTGTGATACTATGCCTGTTTCTCCTGTTAGGTACTGTACAGGTATTTGCTGCCGGTTTTTTGGTTAAGTCCGGCATGCGGGGGGAAAATGTGCGTCAGATTCAGCAGCTGCTGACAGACGCGGGCTATTCACTGGGAAATGTCGATGGAATCTGTGGTGAAGCAACGGTGAAGGCAATTAAAAAATTTCAGGCAGATAACGGTCTGGCGGTAGACGGGGTTGTCGGTGATGACACATATTCCTATTTGACGAGGAATATGCCGAAAACAAGCCGCCACAATGGGCATAAAGCGATGCGGGAAATCTATATGAACGCATCTGGCTACAGTGCGTTTGATCCGGGGAACTCCTCATGTACAGCAACAGGAGCAACTCTGAAAAAAGGGATTGTAGCAGTGGATCCTTCGGTAATTCCACTGGGGACTCGTGTATATATTCCGGGCTACGGGGAGGCAGTTGCTGCTGATGTGGGGACTGGAATTAGAGGCGATATGATTGATATTGCTTTTGATACACATGAGGAGGCTCTGCTTTTTGGCCGCCAGTCGATCAGCGTCTATATCATTGAAGAATGAATTTCAAAGCTGAAAATTCCGTATTGACAATGTGTTGCAGCTTCAAGTATAATTACATCGTAGATAAGGAATGGCTCTAAAAGGGAGTAGCTAGCAAACCATTGTCAACATACATGCTGTGCTTACAGCTGGTAATGGTGTCAGATGCAAACCATTTGATTAGTGAGACTTTTAGTGTAATGTAAAATCATTGCACTAAAAGTCTTTTTTTATTAAAGGAGGATTTATATTTTGGAAATTTTATCTGTGCAATTTTTAATGGCCCTGGGTTCTATTGTTATTTTGGATCTTGTTTTGGCCGGGGACAATGCCGTTGTCATTGCGATGGCCTCGCGGGAGCTTCCTGAAGCGATACGGAAAAAAGCAATTTACATCGGCACCGGCGGAGCGATTCTGATTCGTCTGCTGATGACGCTATTGGCCGTCTGGATCTTGACCATTCCGTTTTTACAGGCAATTGGCGGACTCGTCCTGATACCGATTGCTATTAAGTTGCTCAAACCGGCGGCTAAAGAAGAGCATATTGCAACCTCGGATAATTTCTGGACTGCCGTCAAGACGATTATTATTGCCGATGCCGCGATGGGGATTGACAATGTGCTGGCAATTGCCGGGGTCGCCCATGGGGACTTCCTGCTCGTTGTACTGGGTCTTTTGATCAGTGTGCCAATCATTGTCTGGGGCAGTCAGATTATCGGCGTCTGGATGCAAAAGCAGCCGGTGCTGATTTATGTCGGATCGGGAATCCTGGCCTGGACGGCTGGTGCCATGGTTATGCATGACAAGATCGTCGGCACGTATATTTCCTCGCTGACGGGTGGGGCTGTCTATGCGTTGCCGCTAGTTGTTACCGCTGGCGTGCTGGCCGCCGGATATTTTTCCCGCCGTGCAGCATAAGGATAAAGGATACGGGGAACAATTTTAAAAAATACTTGCATTTTTTTCCATAACAATGTAAAATACTACAAGTAAGTTGAACGACTTATCAATGACTCACTAGCTCAACTGGCAGAGCAACTGACTCTTAATCAGTAGGTTCACGGTTCGATTCCGTGGTGGGTCACCAAATTAACAGCTAAAAGCCTTTCCCTGTAGGGGAAGGCTTTTTTTATCGCTTATGGAAGGTTAGTATTAGTAGGTACATCTTGTAAGGGGCAGCCCCGGACAGTTTTAAAATTTGAAAATGTCTTCGGGCGGGGTGAAATTATACCATGATAAACGGAATTTGTTTGTGAATATGCTATAATCACTAAAGAAAGTAGGTATTCTAGGAGGAATATTTATGATAAAAAGGGAAAGCATTCTCACTTATGTGAAGAATACATTTGCTACAGAGCCGGATTATCCTTGGGCAAAATATCCGGAATATGCGGTACTCAGACATAAGGATAGTGGCAAATGGTATGGACTCATTATGAATGTAGCCAGAGTTAAATTAGGATTAACGGGAAAAGGCAGGGCAGAGATATTAAATCTAAAATGTGATGTCGAGTTGAATGGACTTTTAAGAGGGCAAGAGGGAATTTTACCTGCGTACCATATGAATAAAGAACACTGGATTACAGTTGTTTTAGACAGCTCTTTTCCAGAAGACGAAATCTACAATTTGATTACTATGAGCTATGATTTAACAAAATAACAAGAGCAGGCTAATTTGCCTGCTCTTGTTATTTTTCTGTTTGCCCGTTAGGAAGGGTATCTATATAATGTATCGATTCCTCCAGCCAGGTAAGTTGGGCTTCCAGCTGTGCCATGGCACCCTTTAGCAGAATATAATCACCTAGCTGCACCGGCGGGACAGGCAGATCTGTATAGTCTCTGAATTTGCTCTGGTAGCGGCTGAGCAGGCTCGTACACTGTTGCTGGCGCTTTAACAGTTTATCCAGCAGCTGTTCCTTGGTCAGCTGTTCGGCAAGGTAAATCCGTAGTTTGAAGACGTCCTTGCTCTGCGGCAGTGCCGGATCCTCTTCAAGCATCCATTTTTTTAACACCGCTTTGCCTTCTGCTGTAATGGAATAAAGCTTTTTTTCCAGGACCTCGCCTTGAATGACAACCTCGTACTCGATCAGCCCGGCCTGCACTAGTTTTTTTAGTTCCGGATAGATCTGGCTCTGGTTGGCACTCCAGAAATCGGCCACGCTGCCGTTGAACCGTTTGGTCAAGTCGTAGCCGGTGATTCTTTCTTTATCGATTAAGCCTAAAATGGCATAGCTCAATATATTCATTTAAAATCCCTCATTTTCTTGACTATTTAAATTACAGTATATATAATATATACATATACATCAACATGTCAATTTATACATGTATATAATTTAATAAAGGAACGTGATTTTTATGAAAAATGAACTCAAAAATTTGATCGGCAAGCATTTCATCTATACTTATGATAACGGCTGGCAATATGAAGTCTATGTCAAAAATGAAAAAACCTTTGATTACCGCATTCACAGCGGCATTGTCGGTGGAAGATGGGTGACGGATCAGGACGCCCATATTGTCGCTTTAGCCGACGATGTGTATAAAATCTCCTGGGATGAGCCGACCGGCACTTGCGTAAGTCTGGCGTTTAATCTGGTTACGCGCAAAATTCACGGCACGATTTTCTTCCCGGCCTGGGTTGCTGCAGATCCACAAAAAACGGTATGCTACCAAAATGAACATCTCGACTTAATGAACCAATATCGCGATCAGGGCCCGACATATCCAAAGATGGTTGTCGATGAATTTGCCACCATCACTTTCATGGAGGAATGTGGTGCCGACAAGAATGACGTGATTTGCTGTGCCCCGAGCGAGCTTCCGGAAGGCTATACGGCAAGGAAAAATTGATTGATATACCACACGAAGTGAGGGAGAAGAGCTATGAATATGAAAAAATCAATCGGCATTGTTGCCATGTCGAGTCTGTTGCTAACCGGTCTGATCGGGAGTGCTTCGGCAGCTGCCGTCGATGACGGGTCCAAACACCTGGAAGTCACAATCACAAAACCGGCCGTTAAACTTATCTCCAATGTTATTTATGAGCAGGTTACCAGCCGTGGCTACGATAATGTGGCTATGGGGATGGATATCCTGAAGCCCGAAAAAAATGAAAAAATGCCAGCGATTGTCTTTGTGACGGGCGGCGGTTTTATTAACGCCAATAAGGACAATGCGATTCAACAGCGACTGGATATGGCCGATGCCGGCTATGTAGTGGCAAGTATTACGTACAGGGTAGCACCGACAGCAACGTTTCCGCAGCCGCTGGAAGACGTAAAGGCGGCCATCCGTTATCTCCGCGCCCATGCGGAAAAATTCAACATTGATCCGGACCGAATCGGCATTATGGGCGGATCAGCCGGCGGCTATCTGTCGGCTATGGCCGGAACGACAAATGGCACCAGGCAGTTTGACAAAGGCGAATATTTGGATCAGAGCAGTGATGTGCAGGCGGCAGTGGATCTTTACGGATTATCGGACCTCACAAAAGTCGGTGCGGATTATTCCCCTGAAGTGCAACAGGCACATCGCTCGCCGGGAGCGACCGAGGCTTTGTGGGTAAATGGCAGTCCGGTTTTCGGCGGTAAGGACGGGGGGATTTTCGCTGATGCTGAAAAAACGAAAGCGGCAAATCCCATAACGTATATTTCCGATAAGACGGCACCATTCCTTTTGATGCATGGTGATAAGGATACGGTTGTGTCACCAAGTCAGACGCAACTTTTGCAACAGGCACTTGTCGATCATAGCATTGAAGCTACGCGCTACATCGTGAAAGATGCGCAGCACGGCGGTGTTTACTGGAATCAGCCGGAAGTGATGAAGATCATCATTGCATTCTTTGATCGCCATCTGAAATGATTGGATAAGCCTCTGGAGCCAGGTCGGTCTGAAATAAACCCAAGGAGCGAAGTTTCTGTTACAAGACAGTGCAGAAACTTCGTTCTTTTTGCGGGTGAAACTGCGAGAGGAAAGCTTTATAAAATTAAAATTGACAAATTGTCCTATAATTGGTATAATATTTAGCGTAGTCGACGATGTGTCT
>JBOFWE010000190.1:0-2782 GCA_051653465.1 Selenomonadaceae bacterium
TTGTTTACGGTGGACAGGATATTACCCAGGACGTAATCAAAAAAGTCACGAAGTAAGAATATCACCTATAGTTGATTTTTCGTACCGAGCCAGCGCGACTGTGCTCGGTACTTTGTTGAAGGAGTGGTTCTGTGACGGAACGGAAGAAAAAGATCGCCCTTGGAACAGTAGTCGTCATGCTGCTGTTTCTTGTTGGAACCTATTATGTGAAGCAGCATGATGCCAAGCTGAAACAAGTCCCGTCACAGGCAACGCTTATTGGTGTTATTGATTTGAAGCAGGCTATGAAGGAGCATCCCCGCTATGCGGATTTGGAAAAGCTGCGCGCGCAGCGGGCCCTTTTAACGCTTGCGGGGAAAACACAGAAGCTGGCGGTGATTAACGGACCAGAGCTGTCGGCGCAGCCTTTTAAGGACGCTGGTGAGCAGCAGCTGCAGCAGGAAAAAAATAAGCTGCGGCAACAGCAACGGGAAGAGTTAGCCCAGATGGAAAGAAGTCTGCGGCAGACAACTGCTGCCAAGCGTGAGGCCGATCGAAAAGCTGTCAGTGATCTGTATGCAAATGATATCTTTAACTGTACTTTGCTCTTAGGGAATGCGGAGAGTCTCCGCCTGAGTGAGCCACAAAAAAATGAACTGAAACAAAAAATTAACGACTTGAAACAGCAGCGAGCCGCACAGATGGCAACGGTGGAAAAGCAGTATGAGGAATATATTTATTCACAGCTGCAGGTGCAGCGTGATCAGTATCTGAAGGAAAACCAAACAGCGGATCAGCAGAACGAACAGCGGTTGGCAAGTGAAACGGCCGCCCGAGTGCTAATGGCTTCGGATCGCAATGCAGCCGTGCTTGATACGGGGCGCCGGCAGTTTTCACAAGCGGCAGCAGAAATAAGGAATACCGAAGCGGCTTTGGCCGCGAAGGACAATGAAATCCGTTTGCTGGAGGACCTGATCGTCAAGGATATTGCCAGTAAGGCGGCTAAATCCGCAATTGGACATCATCTGGAGTATGTTTTTGCTGACGTATTTGTCAATGTGTCGGCGCTCGATGTGACCGAGGAAGTCGTCAGTGAGATAAAACCGGGAAAATTCTAATTGCCTGGAAATGGGAGGAAAAAAATGAAACTTAAAAAGAAATCAATCTGTACGCTGATTATGACTGGGGTACTGATGACCATGACGACCCTGATGGTCAGCGGCTGTTCCGATACAAGAATCGGATATATCGATGCTGAAAGAGTAATGAAGGAAAGCCCGCAAATTCAGCAGATTGTTACTACGGCAGAGACGGCCTACAATGAAAAAAATAAAGAAATTATGGATAAGCTTGATCAAAATAAAGCCTCCCTGTCTGATGAGGAATATCAAAAAGCGGCAATGCAGGCCCGGACGGAGTTGAGTGCCGTGCAATCGCAGTATTCGGCCCAGCTTAAAACACTCGTGGATTCTGCTATGGCTGATATTGCCAAAGACAAAAAGCTGTCGGCAATTGTTGAAAAAGATCATATAGACAGCAATCCGCTGGGACAGGCACAAAAAAGTGAATTTGTCATTCAGGGCGGCGTAGATGTAACGGATGATTTAATACAGAAACTGCAGTAAGGAGGCACGCGTTGTGCAAAAGACTTTAGAAGAAATTGCGCAGATTGTCGATGGCAAAATAAGCGGTGATTCCTCGACGATGATTTGCGGGGTTAAAAATATAGCTTTAGCCGGTCCGACGGATATCACTTTTGCCGTGGAGCCATATATCAATGAAGCGGAAATCTGTAATGCTGGCGCGGTTATTATCCCCGAAGACCTGGAAAATTTTCCTAAGACGGCAGTCAGGGTGAAGGATCCCCGGCTGGCATTTGCGAAATTACTGGAGGTGTTTACACCACCAATTCATATTGAACGTGGTATCAGTAGTCAGGCGCAAATCGGAAAAGATGTAAAGCTTGGCAAAAATATTTCAATTATGCCGTTTGTTGTTATTGCTGACAATGTTGAAATTGGCGATAATGTTGTCCTGTACCCTCATACATATATCGGGCAATATGCCTCTATTGGGAAAGACACGTTGATCTATCCTAATGTAACCGTGCGCGAATTTTGCAAAATCGGCGAACGGGTAATTATTCAGAGCTCTTCGGTTATTGGGGGCGATGGCTTTGGTTTTGTAACGAAAGATGGTAAACATACAAAAGTGCCACAGATTGGCAATGTTATCATTGAGGATGATGTTGAGGTCGGGGCCATGGTTGGTATTGATCGGGCAACCATGGGATCTACGGTTGTTGAGCAAGGCACAAAAATAGATAACCTGGTTCATATTGGACATAACTGTGAGATCGGAGCCAATAATCTGATCGTGGCTCAGACGGGTATTGCGGGGTCAACAGTCTCGGGACATAACGTGACTTTCGGCGGACAGACCGGGGTCGTTGGACATATTCACATTGGCAGCAATACAATCCTCGCAGCGCGCAGCGGCCCTATTGCAGATATTCCGGAAGGTGTTTTTTATGCAGGCTTTCCGGCGCGGCCTCATCAGGAATGGCTTCGCATGGAAGCGGCAGCAAAGCGCTTGCCGGAAATGCGCAAGCAGATCAAGGCTTTGGAAAAACGTCTGCAGCAGCTTGAAGCAGAGAAATAATATGAAGTGAAAGCGGCAAAGCGGATATACTGGTTTGCCGCTTTTTTTTTGAAAAAGGGGACAGCAATGAAGATAAAGATCTGTTTACTGATACTATGCCTGTTGCCATCGCTGGCGGTGGCAGCGCCTTCGAGTAAGGGAT
>JBOFWE010000191.1:0-1230 GCA_051653465.1 Selenomonadaceae bacterium
GGGTAGTTCTTGCCCGTGAAATGTCTTTACAGGAGATAAGAAAAATCCGTGAGAACTGCCCAGTGGAATTGGAGATGTTTGTTCATGGTGCCATGTGCATTTCGTATTCCGGCCGCTGCCTGATGAGCAATTATTTTACGGGCCGTGATGCCAATCGTGGCAGCTGCGCCCAGCCCTGCCGCTGGAAATACGCACTGGTCGAAGAAAAACGTCCCGGACAGTATTTTCCGGTGGAGGAAGATGAGCGGGGCAGTTATATCTTCAATTCAAAGGATATGTGTTTGCTTGAACACATTGACCAGGTCATCGCCAGTGGCGTTGACAGTTTGAAGATAGAAGGCAGAATGAAGAGTGTTCATTATGTGGCCAGTGTCGTTAAGGCTTACCGGGCTGCGATTGATGCCTATTTTGCTGATCCTGAAGGCTTTGTAGTTCGGCCGGAGTGGGTGGCGGAGCTTGACAAGGTGTCACACCGGGCATATACGACCGGATTTTATTTTGAACAGCCATCGGCGGAGGATCAGATCTATGGCAGCTCTTCCTATACGCAGACGTCCGATTTTATCGGCTTGGTGCACAGTTATGATGCTGCCACCGGCTGGGCGCTTGTCGAGCAGCGCAACAACATGAAATGCGGACAGGAAATTGAAATTTTACAGCCGGAGGGACCGTTGTTTCGCCAGGTATTGACAGAAATGATGGATGAAGACGGAACTTTGATTGATACGGCGCCGCATGCCCAACAGCTTGTGCGGATACGGATGCAGCAGCCGGTTGTCCCTTATGCCATTTTACGCCGGGATGTTTGACGGCGCCGAGCTTTATTTTGAAAAGGCGGTGTTTTTTATGCAAACGGATCGAAAACGTTGTTTTGGCTGCGCCTCCGGGCGCGTTCAGGGAGTCGGATTTCGATATTTTGTGCAGTCTCAGTCCCAGCTTCTGGGGGTGACCGGCTGGGTGAAAAACATGGAGGATGGTACAGTGACGATGGAGCTGCAGGGTACTACGGAGCAGCTGGCCCAGCTGACCGCTAAAATCAGAGCCGGAAGTTTTTTTATTAAAGTAGAGCAACTGCAATTGCAGGATATGGTGATGGTTGATGGCGAAACGAGTTTTGAAATTCGCTACTAAAGGCAAGCCGGGAGATTCTCCCGAAGAACTTATTTTAGAATAGGCAGTGATTTTATTGAAAAAAGTGCTTGTATTGCACGGACCTAATCTGAACCTTCT
>JBOFWE010000192.1:0-1451 GCA_051653465.1 Selenomonadaceae bacterium
CCCGGTCCAAGACCGAGCATGCCGGTAAGCGCCACACACGATTTGATAAAACTGCGCCGACTGATGCCTTTCCGTAAATACACTTCCCACATAGAATCCAATCTGTCCACAATATCCCTCCTCATTTAGCTGCCATTACCTATCATTGCCAAAATCAAAGCTGCCTTAGCCAAAATCGCCGCTTATCTATATCCTATCCGCAAATTCCAGCGTATCAGGCCTCCAATCCACTCCTTTTCCAATGAGTTGCAACCATGATGAACCCATCATAATTTACCATATTCTGAATTTAACCCCATTATATACCTATTAAAAAGAAAAATCTATATTTATGGAAATTTAATATTATAATAAATAAAATTTATTATAATATACTTATATTGTGCTGAATATTCTGAATAAGCGTTGTGCAGCTTCCCCCATTTCAGCTGGAATTCACTATAAAAAAACATCATATACACATCCTGCTGCCCTTTACTTTATAGCAAATCAAACAAGGATACGATTATGATGCTTCTTCAATATATTCATTATAGCTAATTTCCCGCAAAGTTAAAAGCTCTCGTTTTGTTTTTTCAGAATTTTATATCGTTTCACAAACCAGCTCCGTTGAAATCCGGCACAAATTCCTTAGAGGCCGTCCGCCCCTGCTGAATAAAACACTGTTCTATCCCGAGATCCCGTGCATAATCAATCACCTTTTGATACTCATACGTGGTGAGCCGGCGATTTATTTCCGGATATTCAGCGGTTTGGTAGAGCGGCGTAAACTGATTCATGAGGCTCAGATACACTTGATTGCCAAAATTCTCCCACAGCCATCTGACCACCTGCATGCTTTCCTTCATTTTCCCCGGCAAAATCAGATGCCGGACAAGAACTCCCTGCTGCAAATTCCCCTCACGGAAAACAGGCGGTCCCGCAATTGCAAGCATCCGGCGAATCGCTGCTGCAGCCGCAGCAAAATACCCCGGGGCAGCCGAATATCGCACAGCCGAAGCTTCCTCCTGGTATTTCAAATCCGGCAAAAAGATATCTACATACCCCCGCAAAAGCTCTATCGTTTCCACGGTTTCATAGGCATTTGAATTATATACCACCGGCAGCTGAAAACCCTTATCTTTTGCGATTTCAAGCGCTGCCAAAATCTGCGGCACATAATGGGTCGGCGTCACCAGATCAAGGGTCGAAGCCCCCCGCTGCTGCTGTTCGAGAAAAATTGCGGCTAAACGCTCTGCCGAAACCTCTTTTCCTTTTCCCTGCTGACTGATTTCATGATTTTGGCAAAAAACGCAGCGCAAATTACAATGTGAAAAAAACACCGTCCCCGCTCCAAGAGTCCCCGTCAGACAAGGTTCTTCCCATTTATGCAGGGATACCAACGCCGCCTTTGCCAATGCCCCGGCGCGGCAATAGCCGAGTTCTCCCGCCAGGCGGTTCACCCCACAGCG
>JBOFWE010000193.1:0-1944 GCA_051653465.1 Selenomonadaceae bacterium
TTTTGTTTGCTATTACTTTTTTTGCTGAGGTCATCAAACATCTGCTGCCATTTCCGATTCCGGCGAGTATATATGGCATGCTGCTGCTGTTTAGCGTTCTTTGCCTGGGCTGGGTTAAGTTGGGGAATATTGAAAAAGCTGGCGGATTTTTTATTGAAATCATGCCGATTATGTTCATTCCGGCAGCCGTAGGCTTGCTGGTATCCTTTCAGCAGCTGGAGGCCATGTTTATACCAGCGGTTATTACCGTGATTGTGACTACGTTTGTCGTATCTGCGGTCACGGGGATTGTGACGCAGTGGGTTATACGCTATGAAAGGAGACGCGAAAAATGAATGAGTTTTTGTTTAATTCCTGGACATTTGGCATTGTGATCAGCATTGTCAGCTATCAGTTCGGAATTTTTTTGAAAAAAAAGTACAAATCACCGCTATTAAATCCGTTGTTGGTCTCAATCACCTGTGTGATTTTGTTTCTGGTGGCATTTGATGTCGACTATGAGAGTTATTACAACGGGGCCAAATACCTTGGGTATTTGCTGACGCCGGCAACGATCTGTCTGGCGATTCCGCTTTATGAGCAGCTGGACCTGCTGAAAAAGCATCTGAAGGCTATTTTGCTGGGGGTATCTGCCGGAGTGTTGGCCAGTCTCAGCAGCGTGTATCTACTGGCACTGCTCTTTCACTTCTCACATGAGCAGTACGTGACGTTTTTGCCAAAATCGATAACGACGGCCATTGGCATCAGTATTTCCGAGGAGTTGGGCGGCTTTGTAACCGTATCGGTTGTAGCAATTATCATAACCGGAATTCTTGGCAATATCGCCGCGGAAAAGATCTGCTCCATTTGCCGCATTCAGGAACCTGTGGCGAAAGGTCTGGCAATCGGAACTTCGTCGCATGCGATCGGGACCGTCAAGGCGATGGAGATGGGAAAAGTTGAAGGGGCCATGAGCAGTCTTACCATTGCGATGGCTGGAATATTTACCGTGTTCATTGTGACATTTTTTTCGGACTTATTATAAAACCGTATATAGTAGTTTTAGGGCTGTCAGCAGAAGTGTTTTTTGCGGCAGTTTTTTTTGTGCCCTTTTATCATTTTTATATTTGACAATGCATATATAAAAAGAGTAATATAAAGAAAAATTGTTTTGGAAGGGCGGATTCAATGGCACTGCATCATACTTTACTGGGCCTGCTGGCACAGCGCCCGATGACTGGTTATGAAATAAAGCAGACGTTTTCTTCTTCGATTATTTTTTTCTGGAATGCGCATATCAGCCAGATTTATCGCGAGCTTTCGCGAATGGAGGAAAAGGGCTGGGCCAGTTCCCAGGTCGAGCCACAGGCAGGCAAGCCGGATAAAAAGGTGTATTCATTGACGATTGCCGGAAAACAGGAATTTTTGTACTGGCTGCGATCGATGGCAACGCCGGCACCGGAGATCATCAAAAGCGAATTTTTAGCAAAGATCTTTTTTGCCGCGGATATGGAAGAAGGCCAGCTCTCGTATGAAATCAAGCATTTTCTGCAGCAAAAGGAACGGGAACTGGCTGTTTACCGCGAGCTTGAGCAGACGGCGGGAAAATGTGCAGCAGAGAGCTGCCGCTTCGGCATGATGACGCTGCAGCGGGGGATTTCCTGCGCGCAAGCCGATATCGTCTGGGCTCGCGAGTGTCTGGAGCAGCTTGGAACCTGCACAAAAACAGCGGAGGAGGAAGACAAATGAAGATTACAGCGATTAACGGCAGTCCGCGCGGACGCCACAGCAGCACGCAGCAGATGGTGGCTGCTTTTTTACGGGGGGCAGAGCAGGCCGGGGCCCAAACACAGGAAATTTTTCTGGCGGAAAAGAAAATCAGTCCCTGCCAGGGCTGCTTTTCCTGCTGGTTTAAGACACCGGGCAGCTGTGTGTTCAAAGATGATATGGCGGAGCTGCTGCCTT
>JBOFWE010000194.1:0-1311 GCA_051653465.1 Selenomonadaceae bacterium
AAAACCGCCAAATAAAAAATACCGATGCCCGCCGGCAATCAGCCCGGCGGCGGCTCCCATAACAGGCCCGCCGATAAGCCCCGCCGCCATGACGCCTACCACCCTTGAATTTGCTAATGCATCGTCCACCGGAATGCCCGCATAGGTACCGACAATACCGATCAATCCAAAAATCACGGCCAGCTTCGCTTTATCAAAAATCGTCACTGACCGATAATTTAGACGCTGCAACAGCGACGTCTGGGAAAGCAAAAAAGCCAGCGTCGCCGCAATACTCATGCGCTCCGCCATTTTCAAAAGCAAGGAATCTTCCATTATGCACACCTCGTTTGTGATTATCCACTCTCCTTATTCTGGATTGTCAACAGTAAATCAGACAACTTTTTTAAGGGCTTGAAGTCGAAACTGAACAGGCGTCAAATATCCCAGCGTTCCGTGAATTCGATGCCTGTTAAACCAATTGACATAATCGTATAACTCCAACTCTAGATGATGAAGGTTGTGAAAGTTCATTTGGTGAATGAATTCCGTTTTCATGATTTTATAAGTGGCTTCAGCTACTGCATTGTCATAGGGACAGCCTTTCATACTGAGAGAACGGCCAATTTCAAAGGTCTTCAGAAGCTCATTTATCTTTTCATTTTTAAACTCACTGCCACGGTCGGTATGAAACCACTGCATTTGGCGTAAATCCCCCTGAACCATTGCAAAAGCACGAGAAACCAATGTAGCATCCTTGTTGGGCCCTGCACTGTGACCGATGATTTCTCGATTGAACAGGTCGATAAGAACACAAATATAATGCCATTTATTTTGGACCTTCACATAGGTTAGATCGCTGACAATAAACCGTTTGGCTTGGGCTTGCTCAAACTGTCGATCCAAGACATTCGCCGTCTTTGTTTCGTTGCAAGCTGTTTTATGAGGCTTATACTGAGCTATGGCATAGGTAGAGAGCAGTCCTTGCTCTTTCATGATGCGTCCAATGCGACGCCTGGATACGATGAAGCCTTGTTCATAGAGCTTAACCTTGATCTTTCGAGTTCCGTAGGCTTTTCGATTCTTATAGAAAATATCTACAATAGCTTCGGTCAATTCGTCTTCTTTCGTTTGTTCCTTTGCTTCGTAATAAAAAGTGCTTCTTGCAATTTGCAGGACGTCACACATTGCTGATACCGAGTATTTATCACAGTTCTTCTTAATGATAGCTACTTTCGTCCCATGATCAGCGCGGCTTGCTTTAAAATGTCATTCTCCATCTTGAGACGTTGGAGTTCTTTGCGCAAGGCGATAAGCTCATTTTCTTCCGTT
>JBOFWE010000195.1:0-2715 GCA_051653465.1 Selenomonadaceae bacterium
TGCCACCGACGCGAATTGAATTTATATGTTTATCAGCTGATAAGCCTAGTACGGTGGCTATTTTTTTTGCTGTACCCGATATATCGGGTTTTTCTCGAAAATGTTCTTCAATAATTTCAATATCAGCCTGTGGAATTACCTTTTGCAGGATTTGGGCTGCGACAATTAAGACATTGATGCCAAGGGTAATGTTCGGCGAATATAAAACAGGAGCAAATTTTGATAAGCTTTGCAGGACGTCCATATCATGGGGCTTATAGTTTGAAATAGCAGATATGATAGGGGTTCCGGCGTAGGCCGCCTTTTTATATAGATAGACCCCGGAAGAGTTTGAGAAATCGATAATGGCGTCAACGGGGTTATTGATAAAAAAATCATCTGCTATATCATCAATGGAGTGGATCTTCCCCGCATTGTATTCATAACCAAGTAAATGGCTTGCATATTTGTGATAATCATTATTGGTTTTTCGGACAACCCATTGCAGACAAATTTTATCATTGTTCAGCAGTTCGTTCGCAACAATTTTCCCCGTTTTGCCAAAACCAAAAAGCCCGATATTCAGTCTTTTTTTCATATGATGACCTCCTGTTGATATTTTATGATTTATTCCGGAATGAAAGTGTTTGCCTGGATAATAGTTGGAAATTTCGCGACGATAAAACCTCCAAATTGGTGTGTTTATTTTGCACCAAATTGGAGGTTTCCGTTGACTGAGTGATGAGTCCTCTGTTAAATGGGTTTTGCAATTACAAATTTTATACTAGATGATAGTACGTATAGTATTATATTTCGAACATTAATTTTAAATACCTTTAATTTTCGATAATATGAAAGAATTTTTTGAATATTGTTTACATTATTAAAAGCAAAAAGTAAAATGAAATTGGAATTTAAGTTATCGTAAAAGAAAAAAGGATAGAGTCAGGCTTGGTAAGGTTTTGATAAATTAGATTACTTAATACCAGCTGCAAAATTTAATGAAAGATAAGGGTCTGGAGGGAAAAATGAATGGATACAGGTAAAAATATTTGTGATTGTCAAGAGCTCGATGAACGTGTTATACGTAAATGTTGCTTGGCAAATAATAAAAATAAAGACAGCCAGGAGCGAAAACGTTTGCTAATTGAATTCATGTATATTGATTTACAAGTGTGTGTACGCTGCATGGGCACGGACACAGTTTTGCAAGAAGCAATTGCTGAAGTGACAAGTGTTTTGAAGGCCGCGGGATATGAAATTGAGGTTCGGAAAATTCTGGTTACATCAGAGAAGCAGGCTGAGGCACTGAATTTTATCAGTTCCCCTACAATCCGTATCAATGGACAGGATATTCAATTAAATGCCAAAGAAAGTTTGTGTAAATCCTGTGGTGATGTTGCTGGCGAGGATATAGATTGCCGGGTTTGGTCTTGGCAAGGGAAGGAATATTCGCAGCCGCCCAAGGCAATGCTTGTGGATGCGTTGTTAAGGCAGGTATATGGCGGAAGTCAGCCAGCAGCACAAGCTGGCAGAGCTATCCCGGAGAACTTGAAGCGATTCTTTGCTGGTAAAAGGAAAATGAGCCGTTGAAGCTTTATTGTACAGAAGAATATTTGATTTTTAATGAATGAAATTGTTTATAAATAAAAAGCTTGTTTTTATTGGGGAAGTATATTAATATATTAGCATATCATTATATATTAATATATTGCGAGGCGATGGATATGTTGCAGGAGATAGCTGATTTTTTAGTTTATCAAGGCTTAGGCTTACAACCCGATAGTACATTAGGAGGCGCGGTTAACTTTTTTGTTTACGACAGCATGAAGATATTTTTGATGCTTACGATCATTATCTTTATGGTATCGATTTTACGGTCTTATTTTCCGGCCGAAAGAACTAAGAAAATACTCAGTCATAAGAGAGAATTTTTGGGGAATGTTGCTGCCGCAGCATTGGGGGTAGTGACGCCGTTTTGTTCCTGTTCGGCGGTTCCGGTATTTATTGGCTTTATTGAATCCGGAGTCCCGCTGGGGATTACCTTTTCTTTTTTAATTGCCTCCCCGATGGTGAACGAAGTCGCGGTCATTATGTTATGGGGGCTGCTTGGCTGGAAAATCATGTTGATCTATATAGCATCAGGCTTGTTGATTGCGATTATTGGCGGCTGGGTTATTGGCAAGCTGAAATTGGAACGATTTGTACAGGATTACGTTTATGAGATGAAGCTTGGGGAAATGGATATTATTGAGCAGACCTTCCGGGAGCGAGTCGACTATGCCTGGGATTATACCAAGGAAATTCTGCGAAAAATATTCTTGTACGTTATTGCGGCAATTGCCCTGGGGGGCTTTATTCATGGCTATGCGCCGGAGGATTTTTTGGTGCAGTATGCAGGGCGGGATAATATTTTTGCAGTCCCCTTGGCGGTTCTGATCGGCGTGCCATTGTACTCGAATGCAGCCGGTGTAATTCCTATTATTACGGCACTAATTCAAAAGGGGATGAGCCTGGGAACCGCATTGGCGTTTATGATGGCAGTTACCGCGTTAAGCCTGCCGGAAATGATTATATTAAAAAATGTACTGAAGCCGCAACTGCTGGCAATTTTTGTAGCAATTTTAGCCGTGGCAATTATATTTACAGGATATCTTTTTAATATTATAATTGTCTAATATTAAAGAAATAAATGCTTGATTCGTGAGAGGGAGGTTTTCCTTATGAGTGAAGATC
>JBOFWE010000196.1:0-4518 GCA_051653465.1 Selenomonadaceae bacterium
AAGTCCCGACAACAGACTTGGCCAGCATTCAATAAAAAGATTTATATAACGTTCCATAAGAATCCATTATCCTCCATAGCAGAAAGGAAGGCCCGTCTGCCGGTCCTTCCTGCCGCTTCAATCAAACTTGCAATTATTGTTTTACGATATATTCGCCGACAATTTTATCATAGGTTCCGTCTGCTTTGATCTTTTTCAGCCCTGCGTTAAACATCTTCAGCAGCTCGGCATTGTCACCCTTCTTAACAGCAAACCCATAGGACGGCGGCGCAATAACCGAATCCACGGCAATTTTCAATTTATCCTGTTCCCCGATTTTAATCTGATAGTTGATGACCGGATAGTCTTCCATCAGGAAATCCGCATTGCCATTGGCAACAGCCAACATCATGCTGGGCGAATCATCATAATAGGAAATATTTAAATTATACTTATCCTTGTTGTCCTCAGCAAATTTTGCTCCGGCCGTTCCTTTTTTCACCGCTGCCATCTTGCCGTTGAGGTCTTCCATTTTACCGATACTCGTGTTGCTCTTGCTTGTGACAACCGCCAGGCCGGACTCAATATACCCATCAGAGAAATCCACGGACTGCTTGCGTTCCTCGGTAATATTTATCCCGGCGATCGCGCCATCGAGCTGACCCGACACAAGTCCGGGAATAATTCCAGAAAAGTCCATCGGTTTCAATTCATATTGAAAGCCTTCTGCCTTGGCAATCGCATCCAACAACTGAACATCTATGCCTTTATACTGTCCATTAACCTCCATGGAAAACGGTGCAAATTTGGCATCACAGGCAATCGTATATTTTTTTGTCTGCTCCTTGCCGCCCCCTGATTTTTCAGCAACAGACCCACAACCTGCCAAAACCGATACTGCGAAAACAACCAATGCCGCTACTGCTAAGATCTTCTTCATGTACAATTCCTCCCCTAATATTTTATAAGTATCCCGATTCCAAGAAGCCTGGGTGTACATAAAATGATATAACAAAAAAGCAAAGATAACCCGGAAAAAATCTTCTCCAGAGCATCTTTGCTCCAATAGTTACGTCCTCGTGCAGACCCAAACCATCTATGAAAAAATCATACCATACGGAAAAACAAAAGTCCAGCAAAAATTCCAATAAACCAATATTCCGCCATCTAACGCACAGTTGCTTACACTTATTGTCTTTTGTATTTGTACAAAAAAACATACCGCCATGCAAATTCGCTGCGAAGCCAAACAGAAAAAGGACTGTTTTTTGATGGTAGTTCCCTAGTAGCCATCGCAAACAGTCCTTTTTCGGCTTTTAAACAAGCCGGATCACATCAATCCATTCCATGAGGCTCCTAACCTTATCAGAATTTAAGTGACACTCCCATGTTTAAGCCTTTTAATTTCATGTCATAATCAGTGCCGGCATAATTGGCAAAGGATCTGTAGGTCGTATCATTATAATAGACGTCAAAATCAACATTCTTATCTATTTTATAAGCCAACCCGATTTTATAATCGGTAAGATCCGGTCCTACGCCCACCGAAGCCCAGCCGGTCAGCTGTTTTGACAGCGCCTGCTGCACGATCACACCTGCCTGCGCGTAATTCTTAGCAGAACCAATTGCTGTATGTATCGATCCATTGGCTGGGTCATCAAATACAAAGTCAAAATTCATACTGCCATTTACATGCTGATTCCCAATATAAGCACTGAGATTCGGACTTACCTTATACAGTACATTGATTTCATTTGAAGTCACTTCGCCATTATCTGTTTCAGTCCCGCTGTTATTAGCCCCGCGAGCAACAACTTCTTTCATCTTGTTTTTACTGTATTGATACTGCAGCGCAAAGTCATGTCCGAGGCCTACGGTAGCCCCCCCTTTAAACTGCGATTCCCCGTCATGTTTAATTGCCGACGTCGCGGAATCCGTATTAAACGAAGGAGACAGCTCCATCGCCAAATCCACCGTAACTTTTCCCGGCTCATAACTCGCATTTGCCGGAGCCGCCAAGCCAGCTGAACTCCCCATTGCCATACAGGCAGTAAAAATGCAGATTGTTTTTTTCATTTTTCTTCCTCTTCCCCATTAAAATTCAGATCTATCCCGGCTTACAGTCCTCACCGCTTTTATTGAAACGACTGCTTATTTCTGTCGGTCTTACTATACTACGTTCTGTTAAAAATCTATCACGGGAGGGATATTTTACTATTTTTCGAGGAAAAATGCCCAAATAAAAACCATGCATCCTATGGATACATGGTTTTCCCCTTAAATAATATTCACAATAGGTCCCGTCTCGTTAAAACAGGCCTATGATTCATATATCTAAAGCAGCAATTATTTTGTATTATACAACAGCCACTATATGGCCTGTTGTATAATGAAATAAAAAAGGATTTTATGAACATGAATATACGACGCCATCGCTACAGCCTCTATCTGATATTTGCCTTCGCCTTTTGCCTGCTGAATTTTCTTGCCGAGCCCGCACTTGCGGGCTGCTGGCGCCTTGATGCTCCGGCCGAAGAAGGTCTGCCGCGGAATCTGCGGCTCAGTTCCGATGATTTCACCGCCGAAGATCCCAGTCTGAAAAGCGGGCTGCTGCAGCTCCATATCTCAGGCAGTGCCCAGCCCTCTGCCGCGGGCTTCGCAGCGCTCTATCAGCAGCTGCGCACCCAAACCACTCTGCCAATTTATATAATAGATTTGCGGGAGGAAAGCCATGGCTTTCTTGCCGGTGCAGCCATCAGCTGGTATGAAGAACATAACTGGGGGAACCGCGGCAAAACACAAGGAGAAATGTTGCAAGATGAGCAGCAACGCCTGCGTTCACTTACCGGCCCGATCACAGTCCTCCCCCTTGGGCGAGAGGACACCGCCCGGCTGTCCCCACAAATACTGCCGGCAACAACACCAGCAGACGAAGCCGCAACGGCTGCCGCTGCCGGCTTTCATTATGTAAGGCTGACCGCCACCGATCAGTGCTGGCCTGAGCCAGCTGTCATCGATGACTTTTTGCAATTTTATCGCACACTGCCAGCAAAGGCCTGGCTCCATTTCCACTGCCAGGCAGGCCACGGGCGGACCACTACTTTTATGGTGCTGTATGATATTTTACAAAATCCCGAATTACCGCTCGAAACCATCGTCCGACGCGAGCAGCTACTCGGCGGCACCAACCTGCTGGCAGAGCCTGACGGCACAGACTGGCTGGCGGTCGAAACCCGCCGCAAGGCACAAAACCTGAGGCTATTTTATCGATATGTCCAGCAGGAAAAGCCGCAGCAGTTTCCAGTGCCTTGGACAAACTGGCTGGCGGCCCAGACGGCTGAGAACTGAAGCTGTAACCTAAGCAAAAGCCGCTGACCGGATCTTCCGGCAGCGGCTTTGTTTTTTAGATATGCAGAATCTCTGGCTTATATGCTTCCGGCAATTCTTCTTCCTGCAGAAAAACAAAAGAATCATCATTGAGGATTGGCATAAATATCTCATAGGGGATGGCGGGAAATTCACAGGCATAATTGCTGGCACCAAACCACATCCCCGATTTGCTGCTCAGATTGAGACTGCGGGCAAACTTCGTATGGTTGGAGCAGTCATGCACTGCCAGATCCCAATTTTCTTCCACCGCTATTTTCATAAATTTCAAGGTCAGTTCCCGGCTCCAAACGGGGGAAACATAGCCCTGCCGGGCAATATACATGTTTTCACCGTAATAATTGCCAATATTATTTTCATTCAAATGCAGCTCGGCACAATTGATAAAATCGACTTTGGTTGCCAGAATTGCCTGCTGCTTGCGGAAAAACATCTTAAAAAATTCCGGTGTCATCGGCGTTTCAATGCCGACATGCGGAATATATTTTTTTGCCAGGGCAATATTTTCAATCACAGAATCGGCACAGTTGGATGCCCCCAGATTAAAGCGGATTTCATCGAGCCCGGCTTCTCCTAAGGCCCGCAGACTTTCCTCGGTTGCCAAGGTTCCATTGGTATACATATGCTGGTGAATCTGTGCTTGCTTGAATTTTTTTATAACCGGATAGTATTTTTCAATCTCCATGAACGGCTCCAAATAAACATAGGAAATCCCTGTCGGTTTTTCATGGATGGATAGCAGCAGGTCGATGTCCTTTTCATAAAATTTCGTACCGCCGATATCCCACATGCCTTCCCCAATCGGACGAATCTTATCCAACTCACCGTAGTTGTAGCAAAACTTGCACTCCAGATTACAGCGGTTCGTTTTGCGAATGGCACTGAGCCCGGTTCCCGTCAGACAGGAGCGACAGCCCTGCGAGAATTTTTCTTCCCGGCCGACAAAAAAAGTACGGTTGTCCAGGGTCTTTAAATTTGGGATTTGTGCCATAAGCAGATCATTTCTGTGATCCACCGCTTCCTCAATCTGCGCCAAGACCGCATAAATAATCTCTTCCTGCTCTATAGTTAACTCCGCATCTTCTGGTAATTGTGAAAAAAAGTCAAACCATAATAACGCGTCGCTTTTTGAAATTTTCATGATGTACCCGC
>JBOFWE010000197.1:0-1072 GCA_051653465.1 Selenomonadaceae bacterium
CGGCCCGCAGATGTTCCTCGACCAAAGCGTATACCCAGTCCAGCGTCTGCTTTTGCCGCCGCCGGAAAAACACCTCACTGGCTTTTGTTTTAGCACAAAATTCAGCGATCATATCCCAGACAGCATCAATGCCATAGCCGCTATAAGCAGAACAGGTACACGCCCTTGTCAGCCATCCCTCCGTAGCCGGACGCAGATAATGAATCATCCGTTCATAATCGACCCTTACCATTTCCGCTTTCTGCCGATTATCCCCATCGGCCTTATTGATCAAAATCGCATCAGCAATTTCCATTACGCCTTTTTTCATTCCCTGCAGTTCATCACCGGCTCCGGTCAAAGCGACCAGTAAAAAGAAATCCACCATGGACCGGACCGTTATCTCACTTTGTCCGACGCCGACGGTTTCTACCAAAATCACATCATACCCGGCGGCTTCACACAACAGCAGCGTTTCACGGCTTTTGCGTGTCACCCCGCCCAGCGTACCACTTGAAGGCGATGGCCGTATAAAGGCATTTTCTTCTCTCGCCAGGTTCTCCATTCGCGTCTTATCACCGAGAATACTCCCTTTGGTAATACTGCTGCTCGGGTCTACAGCCAGCACAGCCACCTTGTGGCCTTTATGGCATAGTCTACAGCCCAAGGCTTCAATAAATGTACTCTTACCAGCCCCCGGCACTCCGGTAATTCCAATGCGAATTGATTTTCCCGTATCGCCCAGCAGTTGCTGGAGCACCTGTTGGGCGATAGCAACATGCTGTGGGGAATTGCTCTCAATCAGCGTTATCGCCCGTGACAGGATCATTCTGTCGCCGCGGCGCACCCCTGCAACGTAATCTTCCACCAATAGCTTGTCACGCCTTGCGGCCGGTGCAGCTTTGCGAACCGTTTTGGCATAAGAAGCCAGTCCCTCATGACCACCAGGCACACCCTTCATGACTTCACAGGCAAATTCACGGCCTGCATTGCCGGGCGCCCAGTCTGGCCGATACGTATCAGTCATTCCAATCCATTCGTTCCTTAAGTTTTTCCATAACCTTGCCGGCTGCCACGGGGATAACCGTTCCCG
>JBOFWE010000198.1:0-15483 GCA_051653465.1 Selenomonadaceae bacterium
GACGTCCCCCTTATAGCGGGCAAACAGCACCGAAAACGAAGTCAGACGGCTCGCCGCCGGCTTCTTGTCATAGACAAGGGGAAACACCTGCGAATCGGTAATGATAAGCGCCGGCGGTTCTTTCATCGCCTGCAGCGCCGCTTCAAATTTATCTGCGGTCGAGCTGATGACAATGCATTTCTTATCCAGCAGGTCCCGTATCGTCTGTACCTGGGGCAGGATCAGCCGTCCTTTCGGTGCCTGAATGTCCTGCGGCATCACCAACAGCACCGTATCCCCGGCTTCTACAAGCCCGCCGGTAATGGTTCTTTCCTCGTAATCTTCCGGCAGTGCGGCCAAAATAGCCGCCCGCAGTTGCTCGATTCCCGTCCTTTCCTTGGCACTGACAGGCACCGGACGCAGTCCGGTGCTTTTTTCAATGAAATCAGCCAATTGCTCTGTCTGAGAGCCGTGTTCATCTGTTTTATTCAAGACGAGTACGACGGGCGTCTTGCTGGCCTTAAAATCCTCCAGCCATCTGATCTCTTCCTCGAGCTCCGCTCCGCTGCAGACAATAAGGGCAATATCTGTTTTTTCTCCGGCATGGCGCGTTTTTTCAACCCGCATCGCTCCGAGAGCGCCCACATCATCATAGCCGGCCGTATCGATAAACACGCAGGGGCCGATCCCGTAAATTTCCATGGATTTATATACCGGATCAGTTGTCGTTCCGGCAACGTCCGACACCAGTGAAATCTGCTGATTGGTCAGAGCATTGACCAGTGAGGACTTGCCGCTGTTGCGGCGGCCAAATAGTCCGATATGCAGGCGATTCGCCCGCGGCGTATCTTGTAAGCTCATATATACTACTCTCCCTTAAAAGCGGAAGTCCCGCTTGCCGTCATGCAATTCTTGTAAATGTTCTTCAGCGATCGCTTTGACTTTAGGATTGCTGATATTTGGCAGCTGCTGCCGGATTGCCGCTTCCCCCTTTTTCTGTGTATCAAGGCTGGCATAGTCCTCCAGATACTCCTTTAAGGTCATCAGGGCATTTGGCAGACAGCAGTTGGCAATTTGCCCGCTTTTTACGAGCTGCATGAAGCGGTCCCCCGTGCGTCCCTCGCGATAGCAGGCTGTGCAAAAGCTCGGAATATGCCCAAGATCCAGCAGCCAGTTGACGATTTCGTCCAGCGTCCGCGTATCACTGACATCAAACTGAGCCGAATTTTCCGCCGGCAATTCCCTGTGCTCATAGCCGCCAACACTGGTACTTGAACCGCCGCTAATCTGGGATATGCCGAGTTCAAGCACCCGTTCCCGCGATTTTTGCGATTCCCGCGTAGAAACGATCATTCCGGTATAAGGAACAGCCAGGCGGATTACGGCGACAATTTTGGCAAAGACATCATCGCTGATCGCATCGCTGAACGTGCCCGGATCAATATCATCGGCCGGGCAGATGCGCGGCACACTGATGGTATGCGGTCCCACTCCCAGGCTGGCCTCAAGATGCTCCGCATGCATCAGCAAACCGGCAAAATCATAG
This sequence comes from Selenomonadaceae bacterium, assembly GCA_051653465.1. Taxonomy (GTDB): domain Bacteria; phylum Bacillota; class Negativicutes; order Selenomonadales; family Selenomonadaceae. The sequence continues at coordinate 1,526 of JBOFWE010000198.1, forward strand.
CGGTACATGTTAAGCCCGAACAGTACGCCCAGCCCGACATCATCAATGCCGGCTGTCATCGCCCGGTCCATGGCCTCCGTATGATAGGCGTAGTTATGCTTCGGCCCGGTCGGATGCAGCTTTTCATAATTTTCCTTATGGTAGGTTTCCTGAAATAAAATATACGTGCCAATACCGGCCTCCTTGAGGCGGCGGTAATTTTCGACGGTTGTCGCAGCAATATTTACATTGACGCGGCGAATTGCACCATTTTTATGCCGGATGCTGTAGATCGTATGGATGCTCTCGAGGATATACTCGAGCGGATTATTGACGGGATCTTCCCCGGCTTCAAGCGCCAGCCGCTTATGCCCCATATCCTGCAGCGCCATGACTTCGCGCCGGATGTCTTCCTGCGACAGTTTTTTACGGTGGATGGTCTTGTTCTTATGATGATAGGGACAATACACGCAGCCATTGACACAGTAATTGGACAGATAGAGCGGGGCAAACATCACAATGCGGTTGCCGTAGAGTTTCTGTTTAAGCTTTTTGGCCAGATCATACATCCGCTCATTCAAATCCGGCTGGTCACATTCAAGCAGCAAAGAGGCCTCGCGATGGTTGAGCCCCTTCCCCTCGGCGGCCTTGTCGATCACCTGCTCGATCCGTTCACGATTGCTCTTATTCGCCGCCGCAAAGGCAAGCGTGGCAACGATTTCTTCATGATTTATAAATTCACTGGCTTCGGCTGATCTTGGATCATACATAACAGACACTCCTTTATTCCTCCGCGGAGGGCATTTTCGTGTAAATCGTTTTCGTGCTCACATGTTTGAGCATGCCGAGCTTACCCGAGAGTGCGCTGATTACGTCCTGCGGCGCATCCAGTACCAGGCTGATAACCGACACCTTGCGTTTTTGATACGGAATTCCCATGCGCCCGACAATATAGTCCCCATATTCCTGTAAAATTGCATTAAGCCTGGCGGCAGATTCACGATCACTGACCAAAATACCGATAAGTGCTACCCGTGTTTCCATCGAATACTCCCCCTAATAATAAAAAAAACCTTGGCTGAAAAGCGCAAGGATCGTATGCAAAATCAGACACAGCCTGGCTGTGCCGCCGCTATACTCTCGCCTTTTCACGCAGGACGAACCTTTATGATTGAGCACGATTACTTTTTTTGACTGGTTTGCTGCCAGGAATTCCTGTACAGCGCACCTGCTTTTTCAGTATAACATTCAGGGGCCGCCGGCACAAGCCCGAGGCCCCGAAAGCCTACACTTCGCGTTTTTTCATTGCTTTGGCCGCCGTCAGGCCAAACACCGGCTCGGCCTGAAGCACAGCCCGGTTAATAGCCCGGGCCAGGACCGAAGCCGCCAGGGTACCGGCGATATTGACATCGGCCTCAATGTTTCCCGCCGAAAGCGCATATACGCTGTCATCATCGACTAAAGTATGCGCCGGCCGGATTGCCCGGGCCAATCCCGTCTGCGCCATCGCAGCAATCTGGCTGAGTTCAGCTGGCGTAAATTTCCCGTTTGTCACCAGCGCCGCCACCGTGCCGTTTGCTCCCAGCAGATTTTCCTTTTTATGATGATCCTTAAACATGCTTTTTTCGGTATTGGCAAAGCTGCAGCTATCCTCATTGAGCATTCCGGCGATGATATGCCCATATTCGGCATCATAGACATCGCCCAGGCAGTTTACCACCGTCACGGCGCCTACCTGCAAGTCGCCCACGGCCGCGGCATAAATCCCCAGCCCTGATTTCATCATCGAATAAATCCCATGGTATTTGCCCACGGTAGCTCCCATGCCCGCACCGGCATTGCCTTCAGCCGGTTCGTTTTTTTCGGCATTGACACAGGCCTTATAGGCCAGCTTCCTCCCCGGTCTGGTCGACGGCATGCCGACCACAAGGTCGAAGATTCCAGCGGCACAAACCAGCGGTACCTTGGCAAACCCGGTATCAAGCCCGATATCCTTTTCCTCCAGATACTGCATGACTCCACCGGCAGCATCAAGCCCAAAGGAGCTGCCGCCACTCAGTAAAACCGCATGAACCGGCTGGGCTGCTGCCAGCGGATTTAAAATGGCCGTTTCCCGGGCCGCAGCTCCGCCGCCACGCCGGTCCACCGCCGCCATCGCTCCCTGTTCACAAACAATAACCGTGCAGCCCGTCCCGCCGACTGCATCTTCCGCATTGCCTATCTTTATATTTTCGATCGCACTGATTGGAATTTCCCGCATGTATTACACCGCCGTTTCCTAAACTTTTTATATTATTCCTGCGCTTTTATTTCCCGCTTTGCCGCCTTTATTCCTGCATAAAGGCCATAAATATGGTATGATTATGATAATAAAATTCCATGCCGTCTCGCACAGTGACGGGCTTACGGAGGTTTCTATGTCTTATACAAATTTTCAAGTCGGCGAAAAATTCCCCTTGCCGATTCAGGCTGCCGGGGATGGCGGTTTATTTCAAATCGATGCCAACGGCGCCATGTTCATTCTGAAGCTGAGCCGGACGGATCTGATCGCCACCGAGGCTTTCCGCACCGGAAAAATGGAACTGGCCTTATTTGAAGAAGACGGCATTGCCTTCTTTCTCTATCAGATTGACGGCATCTTCAAGGAAGGATGGGGCGACTGTCCATTTAGCATCCACCAGCTGCCAGCAGCTCTGCAGCCGGATAAGGCCCCTACGGATCAGGTGCTTCATCTTTACCTTGTCGACAGCCGCCTTGATATATTGCTGGCCATGCGCCGCATTGAGCTCAGTGACGCTTTCCAAAATACACTCGAGCAAATTATCAAGCGTCAAAAAGCACAGCCGTTGACAGCGGCTGCCTATCAGGCCGATATTCAGCGTCTGTGGGGCAAATATTCTTCGGCCCGGATGCGCGAACTGGCCACAGCGGTTGAGTCCGTTGCTCTGGCGATTCCCGATAAACCGCTCCGCCATTGAGCTGGCATAAAATATTATTTTCAAACAAAAAGGAGTGCTGAGAGAGTATGACAAAAGCCAAAGTGTATTTTTCCGACATGCGGGCCAAACCCGGCATGAACTTATTGCAAAAGCTCGACCGTCTGATCCGCAAGGCAGGAATCGCTGACATCGATTTCAAGAACAAATTTGCCGCCATCAAGATTCATTTCGGCGAACCGGGCAACCTGTCGTATCTGCGGCCAAACTATGCCAAAGTCGTTGTCGATGCCATCAAGGATCTTGGCGGCAAGCCATTTTTGACAGATTGCAATACGCTTTACGCCGGGCGCCGCAAGGATGCGCTGGAGCATATGGATGCCGCTTATGAGAACGGCTTCAGTCCGTTTTCTACCGGCTGTCAGATCATCATCGCCGATGGTCTCAAGGGGCTTGACGAAGCCTATGTTCCCGTTCCGAACGGCGAATATATAAAAGAAGCAAAAATCGGACAGGCGCTGATGGATGCTGATATCATTCTCACTTTGTCGCACTTCAAGGGCCATGAGCTGACCGGCTTTGGCGGCGCGATCAAGAATATCGGCATGGGCGGCGGCTCGAGGGCCGGAAAAATGGAGATGCACTGTGAAGGCAAGCCGCAGGTCAAAACCGATGCCTGTATCGGCTGCGGAGCCTGCCAGCGGATTTGCGCTCACGGAGCGCCGATCATGGACAAGGGCAAGGTCCATATCGACGAAGACCTCTGCGTCGGCTGCGGCCGCTGCATCGGTGCCTGTCCTGTCGATGCCATCCACCCGACCTCATGGCACTCCGGCGAATTGCTCAATAAAAAAATGGCCGAATACGCTGCCGCGATTTTGCACGGACGCCCGCATTTTCACATCAGTCTCATCGTTGATGTTTCGCCATTTTGTGACTGTCATGCCGAAAATGATGTGCCAATCGTGCCGAACATCGGCATGGCCGCTTCCTTTGACCCGGTAGCCCTTGATGAAGCCTGTGCCGACCTTGTCAATCAGGCCCCCGTACTGGCTTCTTCACTGCTGGCTGAACAAATCGAAAAAGATCCCGCCGGGACTGCACAGCATGATCATTTTCATAATGTCAGCCCGAATACCGACTGGACAAGCTGTCTTGCACACAGTGAAAAAATCGGCCTCGGTACCCGCAGCTATGAACTGATAAAAATATGATCCCACAATAAAAACCGGCCGGAGTGCTGCAGACTGCAGCAACTCCGGCCGGTTTTCATTGTATTAAAATTTTACCAGCTCACCTTTTCGCTGGGTAAAGCGCAGGCAGCTGTCATAGCCAAAGCTTTTGGCATATTCAACCGCATCATCGACATAACGGCCACAATCCTGTGGTGCATGAGCATCCGAGGAGGTGATGACTGGCAATTCATATTTCGCTGCTACGCGCATAAAATCAGGATACGGGGATATTTCCGCAATCGGATAGCGATAAAAAGTTCCCGTATTGATATCAATGCCCATATGAGCCGCCTTCAGGGCCTTGGCCACACGTTCCAAAAATTCGGTCACATCAAATTTCGGCAGAAATTTGAACAGGCGAATATTAAACGGATGCCCCAGCACATCATACAGACCGGACGCGCATAGATTTTCCACTTCTTCCGCATACCAGTCGTAAATCTCACGCAAATCATGCTGGCTCCACTCCGCCATGATCTCCGAAGAGTCATAGGCCCAGCCATGCAAAAAATGCACCGAGCCGATGACATAATCAAATTCCTTGCCGGCAAGAATCTTTCCAACCTTTTCCTGATCGCGGAAATTGCAGACTTCAATCCCGGTCTTGACCTTGTATCCCTTCTCCTTAAGACCATTCATAAAATCGAAATAATCCTGCAGACTGCATTTAAACTTATTGGACTTCAGCCATTGCTGCTGAAATTTGCCGACAAAGGATCCATCGAGGATCAGATCCTCATAATACAGCTCCTTGAAATCGGTAAAGCCATGACTATGCTCGGAAATTCCAATCTCGTCAATGCCGCGGGCAGCAGCACTGTCAAAAAAGCCCTGTACCCAGGCAAGATCATAGGAGCCCTTTTCAAAATGCATATGATAATCAAACTTCATTTTGTCTCCTCCTCATTTCAAACTGGCGACAAGCTCTTTGATTGCCAGCAAAACTCCGCCCTCGCGATTGCTTTTCGCCTGAAAGCGGGCGACCGCCTTCAGCTGTGGATGTGCATTCTCCATGGCATAGCTATAGTGAACGGCGCCCATCATCTCATAATCGTTCATATAATCACCGAAGGCGACACATTCCTCGGGGGAAATCTGCAGCGTCTGCTGGAGCTGGCGCACCGCCAGCCCTTTGTTGGCGCGGGGATCCATTACATCCACCCAGAGCGAACTGCTTAGGGCGACTTTTAGTTCCGGCTGAAAATTTTCAATATGCCGGTATATCGTGTTTTCGGCATCCTGAACATCGCAGTCACAGAGGGCAATTTTTATAAAATCATCCTCGACCGCCGCAAGATCATCGACCAGCTTATAATTTATATAGTATTTTTCAATTTCCTTGATAAAGGGGCGATAATCTGAATTTACATACGCATGTTTTTTGCCACAGAGCACGGGATAAATATCCGGCAGCAGGGAAGCCTGCGCCAATACCCGCTCGATTTGCGGCCGGCCAAGAGGCGTTGAAAACAATTCTTTTTGTTTATAACTGACATAGGTTCCATTGTCTGCAACAAAGATAAATTCATCCTTGTATTTTTCAAACTGCTGTGCGAGCGTATAATATTGACGGCCGCTGGCTGGCACAAACAGGATATTATGTTCTTTAAGCATTGCGGCTACTTCATCAAAGCCTTCCGGGATTCGGCCATCCTCATCGAGCAGGGTCCCATCCATATCCGACATAATTAATCTGATCATACATTACCTCTTTCCACGGGGTCTCCCATGTTGAAATTTTGTATTGCTCTGCCGCGCTTATTATAGCAGATCAGCCAGCGGCTTTCAATTCAGGGCCGTCACCGAAAGCATTTATTCCGGCTCTGTCACAGAGTAAATGCCTGCCGCATAACGCCGGCAGGCATTTTATTGTCACAGGCCAAGGGCCAGCATGTCCTTGATCGCGAGCATTACCCCATGATCGGCATTGCTCTTTGCCTGATAGGCTGCGGCCTGTTTGATTTTGGGATGCGCATTTTCCATCGCAAAACTATAACGGACAGCGCCCATCATTTCAAGATCATTCAAGTAATCGCCAAAAGCCACACATTCGCGGGCAGATATGCCGAGAATCTGCTGCAGCCGCTGGACAGCAACGCCTTTATTGACGCCGTAGTTCATCACATCCACCCAGCAGTCGCCGCTCAGGGCAACCTGCATTTCACCGTCAAAACGGCGCAGCTTCGAATAAATTGTGTTGGCTGCATCACGCTGATCACAGTCGCAAATCGTAAATTTTATGATCTCATCGTCAATCTGAGAAAAATCTTCCACCAAGGTATGTGACGTATAATACTTGCTCAGTTCATCAACAAATGCCGGATGCTCCGACAGCACATACGCGCTTTTTTTACCGCAAAGCACTGTATATACCCCGGGAATTTCCTCCACTGCCGCTTCCAGCACCTTTACATGCTCTTCCTTTAACGTTGTTGAAAAGAGTTCCTGCTGCTTATAAGTTACATAGGTGCCGTTTTCCGCAACAAAAACAAAATCATCCTTGTATTTAGCAAACTGCTTTTGCAGCCCGTCATGCTGACGGCCGCTGGCCGGTGCGAACAGGATATCACGCTCTTTGAGCATCGCCATAACCTCATCAAACTCTTCCGGCAGCTGGCCATTTTCATCAAGCAGGGTTCCATCCATATCCGATAAAATCAATTTAATCATACGTTTCTCCTTTATTGCCAACAGGGTCCTTATTTCCGGAGATCCCACCCTGTCCGCTCTTATTATAACAGAACAAGAATTATGTTTCAATACAAAACAATCTAAAACAATAAAAGCGCGAAGCCGCGCACCTCAGTCAGCCGCACAGCTTCGCGTTTTCTTATTCTATTTGTCCCAGGCGCCCATGATATAGACACCACGGCTCTTCTGCCATATAATCGCCTTCATGATAATACGCCGCCCGGGCCCGGCACCCACCACAGCTGCCCTTGTATTCACAGCTGCCACAGCCGCCCTTATAATCGAGCGTCCGCAGTTCCTGCAAAATCGGATTGTTTTTCCAGATCTCATCAAACGGCGTTTCCCGAACATCGCCAAGCGGCATATTCAGATATGCACACGGCTGCACCTGCCCGCGCGGACTGATGATGCAGTAAGAGGTTCCCGCCAGACAGCCGCGGCGAAAGCGTGTCTTGACGCCCATCTGTTTGGCAATGCGCATAAACTGCGGCGCACAAGTAGGTTTGAGTTCGATGTCGACCTGCTGCTGCTTTTGCATGATCCGTGTCAGCACATCCTCATACGAACGCGCCCGCAGTGACTCCGCTTCAATGGTCTGTGCCCGGCCGGTCGGTACCAAAAAGAAGAAATGATGGGCCACTGCACCTTCAGCAACCGCAAAGTCGGTAATCGCTTCAATTTCATGTTCATTCCAGTCCATAACCGTCGTATGAATCTGAAAGGGCAGTCCCGCCTGCCGGCAATTGCGCATGCCCGCAACCGCACCTTCCCAGGCTTGCGGAAATTTGCGGAAGGTATTGTGTTTTTCCCGGTCAAGCGAGTCAAGTGAGATTCCCATCCCCATGGCCCCTGCCGCCTTGAGTTTCTGTGCCATGTCGAGTGTGATCAGCGTACCGTTGGTACCAAAGACCGAACGCAAGCCAAGGCTCGTTGCATGGGCGACCAGTTCAAGAATATCCGGGCGCATCAGCGGCTCACCACCGCTGAAAATCATAATTTTAAAACCGGCTTTGGCGATTTCATCCAGCAGTTTTTTCGCCTCGGCGGTATTGAGTTCGTCCTCTGCTTTGCAGCCGGCATCGCGATAACAATGATCACAATACATATTGCAGGCATTTGTTGTGTTCCAGGAAACTATCATCGTCTATCTTCCCCTCACTTATTCCCCAAGCCGATTTCTTCATCCGTAAGATAACAGGATGGATCCGATTCCCAGAAATCGCCGGTTTTCGCCTCGGCGCGGGTGCGGAAATTGCCGTTACAATTATCGAGAAAACGGCACTGGCTGCAGCGACCCTTGAGCAAGGGCTTGCGATCCTTGAGTCCCGCCAAGAGCGGCACCGTTGTATCTGACCAGATATCGCCAAATTTGCGTTCCCGCACATTCCCGAAGGTGTGATGCTGGGTAAACTGGTCCGGATGAACATAGCCCATCGGATCAACTTCACCAAACGCCATGCCGGAACGATTGCCGCCGTTCATCGCGATATATTTTTCTATCTGCCGGGCCAAAGCCTCGTCGCCTTCGGCAAGCGCCTTCAGGTACATGTAAACTCCGTCACAGTGGTTGTCCACTGTCAAAATTTCTTTTTTCAGTCCGCGCTCTTCAAAGTCGCGGGTCCGGCGAATGATGATGTCCATCGCCTTGCGTGACTGCGCCGGCGTTACATCCTCTTCCATCATCTCGGTACCACGGCCGGAATAGACAAGGTGATAAAAACAGACGCGGTCAATATTTTCCCGTTCAATAAAATCAAAGATATTTTCCAGCTCTTCGATATTATGATGATTGATCGTAAAGCGCAGGCCGACACGCTGGTCAACAGCTACACAGTTTTTAATTCCCTGCATGGCGGCAGCAAAGGCTCCGTCCATCCCGCGGAACTGGTCATTGACATCCTGCAGCCCATCGAGCGAAATGCCGACATAGCCAACGCCAATATCCTTGATTCGTTGCGCCACTTCAGGTGTAATCAAGGTTCCATTGGTCGACAGCGTCGGTCGAACCCCTTTTTCGGCGGCATATGCGGCCAGCTCAAAAAAATCAGGGCGAATCAATGGCTCCCCGCCGGAAAACAGCAGTACGGGAACATTAAATTCAGCCAGATCATCAATAAAGCGCTTTGCTTCCTCCGTAGAAAGTTCATCGTTATATTTTTTCGCATCCGAGCTCATGTAACAGTGGCGGCATTTCAAATTACAGGTTCGCGTCGAATTCCAGACGACAACCGGACCAGCACCTTCGCGCACCCCGTTGCGGGCAAGCTTTGCCTCTTTTGTATAACGGAGCGAATCACCAAAATACTCGGTCGCAAACAGCAGTTTTGTAACACTAATCATTTTTTCCCTCACCTATTCCAGTTTATCCGGCAGACACCTGCCTGTATATCGAATTCAGCCCAATCCTGGCCCCTACAGGTTCCCTTAAAAGAAGAAGCTATTTCAAAGCTGAATCATATTCATAAATTAAATCATAACAGCAAACCCGGCGCTGGTCAATCTATCTTTTCCCCGAAATTAAAAAGAATACTGACTGCAGCCGGAACTTTTCCCGGCTGCAGCCAGTATTTCATTGGCCTGCCTATTTTTTTGCAATTCCGGCGAGAATCAGGTCCAGTTTGTAGCTGACATTTTCCATAAAACTCAGCTCCAAGCTGCTAAAGGAGGCCGCCTGAAACACGGAATGAAACATTTCCGTGATCAGCGGAGCCGGTATGTCCTGGCGAAACTCGCCATTATTTTGTCCGGCCAGAATGATCCGGTCAAAGATCATTTTAAATGGCGGTGCCGATGCTGTATGAACGGCTTCCTTCGGCAAGGCACTGCGATCCGCAGCCCGCAAAAAAAGCGGCAGAACAAAGCGGTTCCTGTCGAGCAGGCTTGCCGTCAGCTTCACCGTATCGGCCAAAACCTGAGCCGCCGGCTTTTCCCCTTGGCGAAGCGACGATTCAAAGGACTCCCGGATCTCCTCAACAATCGCCTGCAGCAAATTTTTCAAAATTTCATCTTTTGACTCAAAATAATTGTAAAAAGTCCCAATCCCCAGGTCAGCTTCATTCATGATATCAGCCACCGAGGTTTCCTGATACCCCTTTTGACTGAACAGCTTAACCGCCGCCTCAACAATCGATTTTTTGGAATGTATTTTTTTCCGCTCACGGCGGGTAATATTCTCTTCCATATCTGTATCCTCCTCAAACCGGATAATTTATATGTATTGCGAACAAATCTCACTTAATCCCTATTATACCTTGAGCTGCGCAGATTTCAAACTAAAATTTTCCAGACAAAAAAAGCACCGGAACAAAATCCAGTGCTTAAATTTCATATGGTGACCCTGGCAGGACTCGAACCTGCGACCCTTTGATTCGTAGTCAAATACTCTAATCCAACTGAGCTACAGAGTCATATGAGCTGCTTGCGCAACCAACAGATATTATATTACCACTTAATAAATTATATGTCAAATACTTTTTTTGTTTTTCCCTGTCGGACACTTTTCCCGAGAAATCAGGCCTTCCGAGCATCACCACTTATCCACAGGAACATAGGTTTTTGTGAACAACTTTGTGGATAAAGTGGATAAAACCGCTTGATTTCGCACTTTATCCCCGTTTTTTATCCACAGAATTTCTGTTCCCTGACAAAATTCCCATCTACAGGGAAAAAACACCAGCTCGCATATTTTCTTTCAACAGCTGCCATCTCTTACTTTCTGATCCAATCTGCGTTATAATATAGTTAAATAAGAATGTTTCCGGTTGTTTTTCTATACGACGTTTTCATCCTCTGAATCAGATACCATCCCAGCTTCTACAACAAAGGCCATAGCTGTTAAAATTTGTGAACAGAAATGAGGGATTTATCATGCAGGAGACAACAAACGCAAATGAATTACAGGTTTTGCTTCCCGCTGGCGACATCACGCTCACAGGTTCATTGCTCGTACCGCAAAATCCGGCAGCGGTCGTGCTGTTCGCCCACGGCAGCGGCAGCAGCCGCAAGAGTCCGCGCAATAAATTTATCGCCAATGTTTTGTGTGAACACAACATTGCGGCCCTGTTGCTTGATCTGCTGACTCCCAGCGAAAAAAACAATTTTGAACTGGGATTTGACATCGATCTGCTGTCCAAGCGAATTTTATCTGCCACAAAATGGCTGCAATCGCATCCTGACCTGCATCGATTGCCCATCGGCTATTTTGGCAGCGATACCGGCGGAGCGGCCGCGATCGAAGCGGCCGCCCTGGCGGCGGAACAAATCGGTGCCGTCGTGTCCCGTGGCGGCCGGCCGGATATGGCGGAGCAATATCTCGCCCGCATCAAGGCCCCCACCTTGCTGATCGTTGCCAGCAATGATGATATCATTGTCAAGCTCAATCAGCAGGCAGCGCAGCGAATGCTGACCGTGCATCGCCTTGATATTGTCCCGGATGCAACCCATTTTTTTGAAGAGAGCGGAAAACTGGCAATTGTAGCCAAACTAACCGTCCAATGGTTTGAAAAACATCTGGGACTGGTCAGCAAATAAAACATGGCTATTACCAACAGCAGGAGCTGCCTCTGACGCCCGATTTCTAAATCGCTAGCGTCAGGGACAGCTCCTGTTTCATTTCTGACGAAAAATTTCACTTTCAACAATGAGATCTACCAGATCCGGATCAAACTGTTTCCCCCGCCCCCGCAGCAGTTCCTGAACCGCTGCCTCGTAGGACATCGCCTTACGATAGGGCCGGTCATTGCACATTGCATCAAAAGCATCGACAATACAAAGCATGCGGCATTCAATCGGCAGATTTTTCCCGGCAATCCCCAGCGGATACCCACTGCCATCCCAGCGCTCATGGTGCATTAATATCCAGTCGGCAATCGGCGAAAGTTCTCCTGATGTCAAGGCGATGCGGTAGCCGATCAGGCTGTGCTGCTTCATAACCATATATTCGCCATCACTGAGCGAAGCCGCCTTCATCAAGATAGCATCGGGAATTCCGACTTTGCCGAGATCATGAAACCGGGCAAAAAGCCTGATATCACTTAGCTTGTATTCTTCCAGCTCCAGTTTTTGTGCAAGCAGAATCATCAGCGTCTCCAGCCTCTCTGCATGACCTTCGGTGATATCATCCCTGGCCTCCAGCGTCTTGGCCAGCGTCTGCACGATTGCACTGCGAGGGCTGAAATTACAATGTAATTTTTTCCGATACATAAAGCTGTCAGCCTGTTGAAAAATATCCAGCAGGTCCATATCCTTATCGCCGACAGCATATCCGATGGACAGACTAATCGGCAGTTCATTTTTGTCGCGATTATTATCTTCAAGAAATTTTTCAATCCGCTCGACCACTGTCTCAATCTGCACTGCTGAGGTTTGCCGCAGCAATATGGCAAATTCATCGCCATCGATCCGAAAGGCCGTGGCATTTTCTCCGCAGGAAAGGCGTACAGCCCGGGCAGCGGTTTCAATCAGATGATCCCCTTTGGCATTGCCCAAGGTATCATTGACCAGTTTCAGGCCATCAACATCGCAGATGATCATTCCTACCGGGAAATGTTCTGCGGAAGCAAACTCTTCCATACACTGTTCAAAATAACTGCGGTTATAGAGCCCGGTCGGCAGATCATGCATGCCCTGAAATGCAAGCTCAGACTCCCGAAGCCGGCGTTTTTTCCGTTCGCAGACAGCCTCCCGCCAGCGACGCAAAGCAAACAGGCCGACAGCCGGCACTAAAAAAAATGCAGCAGCCCAGCCCTCGCGCAGCCAGCCAACAACGGACGGACCGAGCCACTCTTCCATGCGGGTATACAACTGGGCTTCCACAGCAGATAAAAAAAGCAACAACGCAAACAGAAGCAGCACGCTCAGTTCCCGCAGCGCCTTATCGGAGAAAAAAACCTTTAACGTCCTATAATACATCCGCGCCCCAGACCTCACTTTCTGCGCAGCAGGCCCGCCCACCGCCATATAACCTTATTATACCTAGGTCTTTATCCACCAGCTCCGCCAGCAGATCCAGCAAACTTTTTTATTCAAACAACCGGACTGATGAAGCTGGGGGAAGAAAATCAAAGGCCTCCGTCTCAGACAAGGGCGGACTGAAGAAATATCCCTGCAGATAATCGCAGCCGGAACGGCGCAGTAAAGCAAACTGGTCCGCAGCTTCAACGCCTTCAGCAACAATTTTCAGATGCAGTCCATGTCCAATCTCTATTACCGATCCGACCAGACAAAAACCCTCGCTGTCTTCAACAATTTTATCCACAAAGGTCTTGTCAATTTTCAGCACATCTACCGGCAGGCGACGCAAATACGTCAGCGAAGAATATCCCGTCCCGAAATCATCCAGAGCGATCCGAACCCCCATAGCCCGCAACAGCTGCAATTTGTCGACACTCACTGCCATCGATTCAATGAACACATTCTCTGTGATTTCAAGCTCAAGCTGTGTCGGAGAAATCCCGGCCGCGCCGATACTTTTTGTCACATCCGTTACAAAGGAATCCGACAATAACTGACGCGGAGATATATTAACGGCAACCCGCAGGGTGGACTCGCCACGATCCGACAAGCGACGGGCAAAACAGCAGGCCTCCCGCAATATCCATTGACCCAGCGGCACAATCAGTCCGGTATGCTCTGCGGCAGGAATATATTCCGCCGGTGATACCGTCCCATAGACCTCGTTATCCCAGCGCAGTAAAGCCTCAAAGCCAACGATCCGGTCTCCTGCCATATTAAGTTGCGGCTGGTAGCACAAATAAAACGCATTTTCAGCGATCCCCCGTCGCAGGGCATTCGTCAAGGTCATCCGATCATACGAGTCCTGCAGCATCTTGGGCTCATAAAACAGCCAGCGGTTCTTGCCGCCCTGTTTCGCCGCATACATGGCAAGATCGGCTTTTTTCAGCGTATCAGCCCGCCCGGTACTGTCACGGGGATAAAGCAAAACCCCAATGCTCACGGACATGTATATTTCCTCATCAGCGACAGCATATTCCTTTGATACCCGGCAACGAATCTTCTCCACAAGCTCCGCCGCCCGTTCATTGGTCAATATGTCACGCACTACAACTACAAACTCGTCGCCCCCCAGCCGGGCAACTACCGCGTCCGGACCTGCAGC
>JBOFWE010000199.1:0-2431 GCA_051653465.1 Selenomonadaceae bacterium
TCCATCATTTTTTCATGCAGGCTGGCCCGGTTAGGAAGATCGGTCAAGGCATCATGATAGGCCATATGCCGGATGCGTTCTTCCTGCTGTTTTCTCGTCGTGATATCCGAATAGGAGCCGATCATTCGCTGAGGTTTCCCCTCTGGATCAAAAATCGCCTGACCTTTCGCCGACAGCCACATCCAGCGATCTTTCGCCTCGAGGCAGCGATATTCAACAGCAAAAGTCTCGTTTCGTCCCGCAAGATGTTCCGTCAGCAGGTGCTGGCGCATAGGCAGATCATCAGGATGAATGCGTTCATTCCATAATTGAGCCAGATTCCTGACTTCAATTAAAGCTTCCTGATGTGGTGAATCCAGCGGCACCAGTCCCAGTTTTTTTGCCCAGGGTGTTGATATCATCCAGATATCACGGACAATATCCCAGTCCCAAATCGCATCGCTCGATACCTCAACCGCCAGCCGGTAACGCTGTTCACTTTGCTGCAGGGATAGCTGGGCCTGTTCCAGTTCGACAATCCGCTGCTGCAATTCCGGATAATAGCTTTTGCGGGCAGAAGAACTGCCCAGTCCGATCAGTAACTCGCGATCAAAACTCTTTTCCTGTTCATCATAAGGCTTGCTCATAGACTGCCGTCACATCCTTATCCACCATCGATTTGGGATTTGTCGCCATACACGCATCCTGCAGCGCCGCCCCCACCAGTTTTGCAATATCGCTCCGGCTGATGCCAAGTTCTGTCAGCGTCTTGCCAACGCCAACCCGCCGGCGAAAAGCTTCAATATGCCGACACAATTCGCTTCCTGCAGCCGCTGCGTCTTTTCCTTTTACGTCACAGCCGATAATAGAAGCAATTTCAGCAAATTTTTCCGGTTCGGCTGAATAATTATATTCGACCACCGGTCCAAGCAAAATCGCATTGCACTCGCCATGGGCTAGATCAAAAAAACCGCCGAGACTATGTGCCATCGCATGCGTTGCCCCCAAAATAGCATTGGAAAAAGCCAGCCCTGCCTGCAGGCTCCCGAGCATCATCTCCGCCCGGGCAATCAGGTCCTTGGGATCTGCTGCAACCCGGGGCAGCGCCCCCCAAATCAAACGGATTGCCTCTTTGGCATGAACATCCGTAAGCGGCGAACTCGCATTTGATACAAAAGCCTCGATGGCATGCGTCAAGGCATCCATCCCCGAGCAGGCAGTCAAATATGGATCCATCGTTGCCGTCACCTCTGGATCAAGCAGCGCCGTGTCGGGAACGACCGCCTTACTGACAATTGCAATTTTGCACTTTTTTGTTTCATTTAGAATAATCGAAAACTGTGATACCTCCGATGCACTGCCGCTGGTCGTCGGGAGACAAACAAGCAGCGGCATCGCATGCGGAATCTTGTCAACCCCTTCAAAGTCAACAATATTGCCACCATTAGCGTAGACAATTCCAATCCCCTTCGCGCAATCCATCACACTGCCACCACCAAAGGCAACAATTCCCTTGCACTGCTCTTTGGTAAACAGTGCCGCACCAGCCATAACCTCCTTTGATCGCGGATTCGGGCTTACCTGCAGGAACAACACGTATTCTATGCCGGCACTCTTCAAATTTTCTTCAAGCTCTCGAACCCAAGGCGTTTTATCATATAAAATATCATCACTGACAAGCATGACCTTGCGCGCCCCAAAATTTAATAGATAACGGCTGATCAGATGACGGGCTCCCACCCCGAAAACGAATTCCGGGGCCACGAATTTCCTAAGTTCCAGAAAAGGCGATTTCATATTATTTCATCCTCTCTGTCAGAAGCACAGCTTCAACCTATGGGCATATATTCCAATCGCTGGCAATAAAAGTACAAATCATATATAGGTTTTATTTCCTCAGCGCAACATAAAATCCTGCCTAAAGAATAAATATTATGACTTTTCCGTTAATTAATAATACAGCAGCGCCTTCAGGGGGCTGCTGTATCAAAGCATAATGTCACCGGCCCGTCATTAACAGAGCTGACCTGCATGTCAGCCCCAAATTCTCCATGTTCGACGGCAAAACCCAAATGCTGACACTCTGCCATAAAAAATTCATACAGTTTCACGGCCAAATCAGGTTTCGCTGCCCCAGAAAATCCCGGTCGCCGGCTTTTCAGATCGGCAAACAAGGTGAACTGTGATACCACCAGCAGGCTTCCTCCAACCGCCGCCAGATCAAGATTCATCTTACCGGCCGAATCACTAAATACCCGTAGATTGCAGATCTTTGCCGCCAGCCAGGCAGCCTCCTTTTCCGTATCCTCCGGACCAACCCCCAGCAAAATTAAAAATCCCTGGCCGATTTTCCCCGTAACAACTCCCTCAATACTCACCGAAGCCTCCGACACCCTTGTCACTACCGCCCGCATACCACATCACCCCTGCTATTTATTTAGATATATAACAT
>JBOFWE010000200.1:0-1970 GCA_051653465.1 Selenomonadaceae bacterium
ATCGACACCCATTCGCGTCCGGCAGCCATATCACTGCTGCCCCTTTCGCCTGTCTGTCGCGGCGTATCCATCAGCGGTGTTCACTGGCCACTTGACCGGGTGGTTCTAGAAAGCTCCCTGCCTTATGCTATCAGCAATGAGCTTTCTCCGACCGGCAACAGCTTCAAGGCCGCTGTTGAAACCGGCTGCCTTGGCGTTTACCTGCAGTGGCAGTAATTTTCTTCCCCATGGCAACAACAAAGGAGTGTGTTTATGTTTTCTTCCTATATCAACCATTTAAGCGAACTTTTCGCTCATCCGCTGAGCGTATCGGCCCTGGCAGGCCTTGCCCTCTTGATCGGCGCCTTTCTCTACAGCAAAAAGCTCCGCTTAAGCACGCAGCTGCTGGTTCAGGTGGCTTTGATTTTGGCACTGACGGTAGTCCTGCACCAATTGCGGCTTTACCATATGCCGCAGGGAGGCAGCATCACCTTCGGCGCGATGGTACCGCTGCTTTTGCTGTCGTATCGCTACGGCCCCGGTGCTGGTTATCTCGCTGGTTTTTTGTACGGACTGATCAATCTGCTGCAGGACCCATTTATCGTCCACCCGGTACAGGTGCTGTTTGATTATCCACTGCCTTATATGGCCCTGGGACTGGCAGGATACTTTAAGGACCGGATTATGATCGGTGCCGTACTTGCCGTAACTGCACGTTTTTTATGCCACTTTATTTCCGGCGTCGTCTTTTTTGCCGCCTATGCCCCGGAAGGAACTTCCCCGTACCTTTATTCCTTCCTGTTCAATGCTTCCTACCTCGTGCCCGACCTGATCATCTGCTTAATTTTACTGCATTTCTTACCGGTAAAACGCCTGCTCGATCATATGCATAATTAAGCACTTAGTAATGATAGCTTTCGTCAAATAACAAACAGCCTGTACCCGGTGCAAATTCTGTCCATAGACAGATGCCTCAGGTACAGGCTGTTTTTACGCTTATTCTGTGTCTATAATTTTTAGCAAGACAGCTTGTTTTTTCTTAGGCTGCACTCCGCCTTAATTCATTCCTCTTCATTTTTACACATCGATAATCCCGTAATGAATCCGGCTGTATTTGCCGCCGCTTACACGCGGAAAGCCCAGCCGGGAAAACTCCTGGCTGTAAAAAGCCTCTTTCAGGACGACGCGCCGGCGGGCAACCCGGCAAGCCTCAGCCAGCGCTGCCTTCGTAACCGGACGGTGATCGGCAAGCTCGCGCAGCGGGGCAATGGCCGCACTCGCCGATAGCGGGCAGCGAAACATCGGATCAAAATAAACGACATCAACCGACTTATCCGCCTGCGCCTTCAGATAAGTCATGTAATCCTCCGGTACCACCCGGATGCGCCGCATAGCCGCCTCGAGTCCAACCGGCGAAGGCTGCACGAGTTCCTGCAGTCCCGCACCGACAACAAAGGCAATCAGGGAGCTCGACTCAAGGCCTGTTACCCGTCCGGTTTCACCGACGGCAAAGCTGGCAACAATAGCATCAGCGCCAAAGCCCAGCGTGCAGTCAAGCAGCTCCATCCCCGCTTCAAGCCCCATGGCTTCCACCATGTGATCGGGTTCGCCCCGGCGAAAGTTCTTTATGCGCAGGTGCGCCATGCTGGGATGAAAGAAGAATTCCCCCTCCGACTTGGCCAGCACATAGCTGTTTTTCTTGACGACAAGCACCGCCGCAGCCTTTAGCTCCTGCTGCAGTTCTTCCAGCGAACGATCCTGGCGAGGAATAAGCTCTGCGTTGAGCTGCTTTGCCGCCCGCTCGGCTCTTTCTGTAATCTGCCGGTTTACCTTGCGGCAGGTCGTAACGATAAACGTATTCATACTCAGGTCCTTTTAAACATTTTCCCGAGCTCCGGGCTCGTAAATTTTATGATGGTCGGGCGTCCGTGCGGGCAGGTATAAGGCAGCGTAGTGCCCTCCAGCTCATCAAGGATAATCTGCATCTGCCG
>JBOFWE010000201.1:0-1676 GCA_051653465.1 Selenomonadaceae bacterium
AGTGAGGGGGAGGTTTACGCCTATGTGCGCATGATCCATGGTGGGCATGATGTATTCGGGCATCCGGCGCCTAACGATGTATTTATCGTTATTTTAAATCGCAGCCGGATGCAGGCGATGGAACTGGATCTCAATGTAGAGCGGATTGGCGACGGGGAATTTAAAGAGGTTTTCAATGGTCGGAGCATTAAACCGCAGCATGGTTGGTTGCATGTTGGGATACAGGCCCTCGAAGGGCTGGTTTACCGCATGGAAACAGACGAGGCGGGGATCGAGCATCGGGCTGGTGTTTTACTGCATCCGACGTCCCTGCCATCGGCTTACGGCATTGGCGATTTTGGCCCGGAAGCCTATGCCTTTATTGATTTTCTCGTGCAGGCCGGGCAGAAACTGTGGCAAATACTGCCGCTCAATCCAATCGGCCATGGGTATTCACCTTATCAGTCGACGTCGGCATTTGCTGGTAATCCACTGCTGTTATCACCGGAACTTCTTGTTGGCGAAGGGCTGCTGTCACCGCAGTATGCGGTGCCGTCGGCAATCGCCGGGGAGGATATACGGGTCGATTTTGCGGCGGTGGAAAAATTTAAGGAACGCTGCTTGCGGCGAGCCTGGAAGACCTTCAAGGACCGGCAGGTTAAAAACAAGCTGTATACTGCGTTTTGCAGTGAACAGCGATTCTGGCTCGATGATTATGCGTTGTTTATTGCCCTGAAAAAAGAATTTGCGAGTGTTGCCTGGACGGAGTGGCCGGCTGACATTAAGCATCGAACTCCGGCTGCCATGAATAAGTATCGTGTTCAACTGGCAGATGAGATTGAATATCAAAAATTCCTGCAATATGAATTCTTCCATCAATGGGGCGAGCTTCACGCGTATGCAAAGGAAAAGGGCGTTCAGATCATCGGGGATATGCCGATTTTCCTCGCTCATGACAGCGCCGATGTCTGGGCGAATCAGTGTCTGTTTTCCCTTGATCGCGACGGGAAGGCACAAAAGGTTGCCGGTGTGCCGCCGGATTATTTTAGTGCGACCGGACAACTGTGGGGGAATCCGCATTATCGTTGGGATAAAATGAAGGCGGATGACTATGACTGGTGGCGCAAGCGCTTCAAGACAATGCTTGGCCTGGTTGACATCGTCAGGATCGATCATTTCCGGGGGTTTGAATCGTATTGGGAAATTGACAGCTCGGCCTCTACGGCGGTTGAGGGACGCTGGGTTAAAGGCCCGGGTTGGGAGTTCTTCCAGACAATTGCCCGCTATTTCGGGCGGCTGCCGATCATTGCCGAAGACCTTGGCATTATTACGCCCGAGGTGGAAAAACTGCGTGATAGCTGCGGCTTCCCTGGCATGAAAGTGCTTCATTTCGATCTGCGTACCGATGAGAGCAACCAGCTGTCCTTTGACTGCCCGCAAAACAGTGTTGTCTATACGGGAACCCATGACAACAATACGACGGTTGGCTGGGTGGAAAATGACCTGCAAGCACCGATTACAGCGGCTTCGCTGGCGGCGTTTATTGGAGCAGAAACACAAAAGCCGGCACAAATCTGCAGCAAGCTGATTGAATTTGCCTATGCCTCACCAGCGGCAACTGTCATCGTACCGCTGCAGGATGTTCTCTGCCTCGGGGCTCCAGCCCGGATGAATCTGCCGGGAACAGTTGGCAGCAA
>JBOFWE010000202.1:0-1968 GCA_051653465.1 Selenomonadaceae bacterium
TGCAAGACGGGGAAGCGGCCGGAGGGTACAGTGGATGAAAGACAATATGTGTAAGAAAAAACAGGAGCGGAGATTGCTTGATCTCCGCTCTTAAAAATGAGGAAAGGGTGTAAAACCTTGAAAATGTTTCGATGTAGCAGATCTTTTTATTTAGTATTTTTGAGTATAGGTCTGGTATTATCCTTGATTCTTACGGGGTGTGGCGGTAATACCAAAACAGAAAACAATGATAAAAGTGACAAATATGTAGAACTCGTTAAAAACGGCAGTATGGAAGTTGTCCCAAATGTAAAAGTAGGCGAAGCCTTTGCAGCCTTCTTTGTAGATGGTAGCTGGAAATCCTTTGAAGCAGAAGATAAAACACGGGTTGTGGAATTTAACGGTGGACTCACATGGAAGAAAAAGCCGGCACAATGCACCATCCAATTTCTTATAAAAGACGATAAAAGCTTTGAACTTGGCGCTTTGGCCATTAATGATGTAGAACTATTCAAGCTTGAAAGTCTGGCCATTTTAGAAAAAATCCTAAAAGGCGATAAGCCAGCCGTAGAAAAAGGCGATGATCCCATAGCCAAAATGCAAAAACAATTTGCTGCCACGCAGGAAGTCAGTGGTACCGTGCTTGCAACATCCTACGGTCATTCAGAGAAAGGCTCCTTATCTCTGGTGAAAAATAAGAATGGTTCCTACAGCTTTATTTTGGTAGATGAAGCCAACCATCAAATGGCAGGCGTAGAATATTCCCCTGAAATTTATAATCTCATCAATGTGAAACCTAAAAGCAAATCCTTAAAAAGCAGTGTGATATTTAATCTTTCGATCTATAACGATACCAAAGATGCCGATAAGGACAGTGGCGCTTGGTATGGTGGCAGAACCCATATGTTGCCGATCCATGCTCAATATGACTTTGATGGAAGCGGCCTTGTAGTCCCTGGTATGCTGCATACTGCAAGAGGGGAAAAACCGTCGCATTATCAAGATTATCTTAAAGAACAAAAAAATGTAGACCTGGCAAATCTCTTTTTAACAGAAATGCAGGCCCTACATAAAAATGTCGAAGAAAATAACCTATCTTTATAAACCAAAGGAGCGATCACGATGTTTTGTTCAAAATGTGGCAAGACGATACAGCCGGATAGTAAATTTTGTCCTGCATGCGGCAATGAAACTGAAGCAATAGGCGAGGGCGTAGCAATCGAAGATATGCCGCCAGCAGAAAAGCAAAGCGAACCCAAAACCTATAACTTTTCGCGCAGCAAATATCTGTTAGGCTATACTGCCGTCCGGTATTGTACCGTATATACGGATATTACCATAGAGAATAAAGAAATACAGGTAAAACAATGGAAAAGTACCTTCTTTAAAAAATATGGCAGGCGCAGTGAAACCATAGCTGCACAGGATCTGAGCGCCGTAACCATTGAAAAAGTATATTCCTGGGGCTGGATCATTTATATGGTTCTTTGCATTGGGCTGGGCTTTTTAAATCCGATTCTGTGGCTCTTTGCCTTGATCGCCCTCTTATTTTTAAAACGCAAAAAAATCTATGTATTCCATAAAAATGGCCGTATCCATATCCCGGATGAAGGCAATATCGGGATGGAGAAAGTAAAGGATATGGTCGATCAGTTTAAACGCCTCAATCCGAATATTAATATTTTAAGCATAAGTGACAAAGTCTGAGCAAAGAAGGGATAGCAATGCGAAAACTATTAATCCCCCTTATTATAATTGCAGTCTCCATATACAATCACGGAATAGGACATGCCGTAAAATTTCTACTTGGCATCACCATAGGGATACTTCTCTTAGCCGGTCTCTATGCTGGTGGGAAAGAACTTTGGCATAAAATAAAAAATTGAAACTAAAGTCCGGCGGTAATATGTCAAGAAGATACATCAAAGAAAAGTTTATAAAATCGAGAAGATTATCGCTAAAAAGGCGCAAAAAGGGAACTCCCTAATA
>JBOFWE010000203.1:0-7620 GCA_051653465.1 Selenomonadaceae bacterium
CCGATGCACAGTTTGCAGGTTCTTCTTCCGTTCCGGCTCACGTTGAAATGATGGGCTTGATCGGTATGGGTAACAACCCGATGGTTGGTGCCAGCGTTGCTGTAGCAGTAGCTGTACAGCAGGCTATGACAAAATAATACAAATAAATAAAAGCGGGCCGCATTGCGGTCCGCTTTTATTTATTTGTATTTAGGCATAAAAATCGAGGGTGAGACCGAGCAGCGCTCCCATGGAATTGAGATTCGAGGCACTGCCGGACAGCTTCAAAGCAGGGTACAGATTGTCGCTGACATTGACAGCGGCATTTGTTTTATTATAGGCGGTGCCTGCCAGACCGCTTCCTCCAATCAGCTGGCCGACACTTTTGGAATCACTGTTCAGGGCCGCGGTCAGTTTTTTTTCATCGACACTCAATTTTCCGCTGGAGTCCACATTTATTCCGATGGATTCATAGGCACGTTCGTTGTACTTGGCAGCTTTAAAGGAAGTGGCAAAGTTGCTGGTGGTGCTGGACAGCTTGGCATTATCCTGGAAAAATGCACCGAGTTTGTTGTAATCGGAGGCGAAATCCTTGACATTGGCGACGATGGCGGCAATCTGTTTGTCTTTATCCGCTGTTGTTGTGCCGGTTGTAGTCGTCGTTGTACCCGTTGTGGTTCCCGTTGAAGCGGTAGGTGTACTGAGAGTGAAATCCGTGTTCTTCAAGGCCAGGGAAGAATTTTTGAGCTCGGAGGTCAGGGCATTGAAATCCTTATAAAAGGCAGTCGAATTCTTTGAGTATTCTTCAAGGGATGCGATATCTTTTTTTTGTGTGGCAATTTTTTCCGACAGCAGTTTACTGATCGCGGCAGTTGAACTGCCGTAACCTCCCCCGGACAATCCGCTTAATACAGACCGGGTCACAAGATCTGACGATGACGAATTACTGGTTTTTTTACTTGATAAAGAAGAAAAATAATCGGTCATTGACGAAGAATTTGTTTTTTGCATAATCTGGTACATCATGTAAGATTGTTTGCCTATAGACGATAGGGTCAGCATGAAAAGCACTCCTTCCGTAGAAATAGTAACATCCTGATTTTTACAATTCAAATCAATACACAATACCCTTTATATTATATCGAAACAAAAGAAAAAAATCATAAGTTTGAGAAGACGATTTTTCACATAATTTTTTTCCTGTTTTTTCGGCGAAAATGTTTTACTTATATAAGAAAACAGTGTAGAATATAGGAGTAATAGATCTTTATGAATGCATAAACCATATAAATACCAAATCGATCAAAATCGGATGAAATACGAGTTGCTTTTTTTAAAAACTGTTTGCCAGACTTGTTCATAGCGGAAAACAGCATCGCAGCAGGGGCTTTTATCTTGTTTTTGATCTGATAAACACAGATTATACAGCAATTGGAATTTCTATACCTTTGGTTGCTGCAGCATCTGGCTAAAAAAGAAATAGGTGGGGATTTAGAACAATGTTAAAGAAAACAAAAATTGTCTGCACAATGGGACCAAGCACTGAAAGAGAAGGCGTATTGGACGCACTGCTTGCTAACGGTATGAACCTGGCAAGATTCAACTTCTCGCACGGCGACCATCAGGAACATCTTGTCCGTATCAATATGGTCAGAGAAGCTGCTAAAAAAGCAGGCAAAGTTATTTCCTTGGTTCTCGATACAAAAGGACCGGAAATGCGTCTTGGCACATTTGCCAATGGCAAAGTTCAGCTCGAAAAAGGGCAGAAATTCACATTGACTCATAGTGATGAACCGGGCGATGTAAACCATGCACCGGTAAGCCACAAAGTTCTTTATAAAGAAGTAAAAGCTGGCGACACAATTCTTCTTTCCGATGGTCTCGTTGGCCTCAAAGTTTTGAGCATTGAAGATAAAGACATCGTGACAGAAGTCCTCAACAGCGGTGTTATGGGTACTCGTAAACGCGTTGCTGTTCCGGGCGTATCCATCAGCTTGCCGCCGATCTCCGAGCAGGATGAAAAAGATATCATCTTCGGTATCGAAAACGATATGGACTTCGTTGCAGCATCGTTCATTCAGCGTGCTGATGATGTAAAAGCGATCCGTAAACTCATTGCTGACCACAATGGTCATATGGAAATCATCCCGAAAATCGAAAACCTTGAAGGCGTAAAGAACATCGATGCTATCATCGCTGCTGCTGACGGCATCATGGTTGCTCGTGGTGACCTCGGTGTTGAAATTCCGGCAGAAGATGTACCGCTCGTTCAGAAAGAAATCATCGAAAAATGCAATAAAGCCGGCAAACCGGTTATCGTTGCTACACAGATGCTTGAATCCATGACAAACAACCCGCGCCCGACTCGTGCAGAAGCTTCCGACGTTGCCAATGCAATTCTTGACGGTACGGATGCTATCATGCTCAGCGGTGAAACTGCCAGCGGTGATTATCCGGTAGAAGCTGTTCAGACAATGAACACAATTGCTCGTCGCATCGAATCGTCCTTAAAATATGATTCGATCTTCGTTGCCAAAGGCTTCGAACGTCAGGAAAACAAAACAGATGCAATCGCACATGCTACTGTACAGATGGCATATGAACTTGATGCATCGGCTATCATCACTCCGACTGAAAGCGGTTACACGACGAAAGTTGTTTCTAAATACCGTCCGAAAGCTGCTATTGTGGCTTTTGCTGCTAACGAAAAAACAGCTCGTCACCTCAATCTTCGTTGGGGCGTATACTCTGTACCGGGCAAAGCTTGGAACAGCGTTGATGAAATGATCGCTATGGCTGGCACAGCAGCTAAAGAAAGAGAATACATCAAAACAGGCGATACGGTTATCATCACTTCCGGCATGAAATTTGCTGAAGGCGATACAAGCTCGATCCGTGTTCGCACAATCTAATAGCATGTATAGAAGAAGCTCCGGTATTTGCCGGAGCTTCTTTTTCTTGCTATTTAAAGCCATTTTATGATATTATAAAACATAATACATAAACGGGAGGTCCTGAGACGTTGTTAACAGTTTTAATGATTATAGATGCTCTGGTGGCAATTATTCTGATTGCTTCGGTTGTAATGCAGTCCAGTAAGAGTGCTGGTATGGGTGGAATTTCCGGTGGTGAGGATACCGTATTCAGCGGTAAAGCCAGAGGAATGGATGCACTCTTAGCAAGAGTGACAGTTGTTTTTGCTATTATATTTGCTGTTGTCACTTTGATTATTGCCAAGCTGACGGCATGAGTTTGATCAAATGAAGCGTTCTCTATCCGGGCTGGAAGAGGGCGTTTTTTCTTTTCAAGGCAGAAGCTTGAAATTGGGGAATATATATTAAACTGGTATAGTATTTAGGATTGTTTATGCAGGAAAGGCAGTGAGGATGCATGATTTTACAGGGTGCAGAACCATTTTTCCTGCCGGGCAGCGGAAAAAGCGGCGTATTATTGATACACGGGTTCACGGGAACACCGGCGGAAATGGTTTTATTGGGAGAATATCTGCAGCAGCAGGGCTACAGCGTATTGGCAGTACGGCTTTGTGGTCATGGAACGAGTCCGGAAAACATGGCCAAGACTGACTGGCAGGATTGGTATGATTCAGCCTGTGACGGCTATGATTTGCTGCGGGGAATTTGTGAGGATATTTCAGTCATTGGTCTTTCGATGGGGGCATTACTGGCGATGCGTCTGAGTCTGGACTGTTTTGTCAATAAAGTTATTTCACTCAGTGCTCCGATCTTTATCTCTTCGGAGCGCAATCTCCATCTGCTGCCGCCGCTGGAATCGGCCCAGGGCAGGTTTATGCCCAAGCGTCGGCGTCGTTTGCCTGATTTGCCGGAACGCTGCAATGTATTTTATCATAAAATGCCGCTTGTCTGCGTTCATGAGCTACTCGCCTGTATTCGGGAAATCAAGGCGCAGCTGCCAAAGCTGAAACGCCCATTGCTGATTGTGCAGAGCAAGAACGATCATACGGTAAACACTTCCAGTGGACAATATATATATGAACATGCGGGTTCGGCGGTCAAGGAACTGTTTTACCTCGAGAAATCGGGGCATCTGGTAACGCTTGATCTCGAACGGGACATCGTTTTTCAGAAAATTAAAAGCTTTTTGGCCACCTGATGGCAAATTTCCAACGAGGGAGTGCTTGTTATGCTGGATACAGAGGATAAAAAAGAATACACCTATTGCTTTGCCTGTGGGAAGGATAACCCGATCGGCTTGCATCTCGATTTCCACTTTGAGGGCGATGTGTTTACCGCGACGTATACCGTGCCCCGCGAATATCAGAGTTATGACGGAGTGGTGCATGGGGGCATTATCAGCACGTTTCTTGATGAAGCAATGGGGGGCTATTTGCATAATAAAGGCTATAAAGGCGTTACCGCCAGATTGAACGTGCGCTTTCGGCAGCCAACTCCGGTGGGCGAGACAGTTAAAATCATGAGCTGGATTACAGCCCAGCGGGGTAAATTTATCGATATGTCGGCAACTGTAGCCTTATTGGATGGCACGGTTACGGCGGAAGGTACGGCTAAAATGGCCGTCGTGGAGGAAGAAGAATAGAATGGAATTAAAAGAAAGAATTTTAGAATATATGCGTAAGGATGCCTATAAGCCGCTTAGCGATGAAGCCATCGCTGAGGCAATGGAGCTAACGCGAGAAGATCTCGTGGAGTTTTGGCCGGCGATTGAGCAGCTTGAGGCCGATGCCGGCATTATCAAGACGCGCAACAACACCTATGGTGTGCCGGAACGCATGAATCTCGTGGTCGGACGCCTGAGCATGACTGGCAAGGGGTTTGGCTTTATCATCCCGGATGAAAAAAAGGAAGGCGAAACGGATGTTTTTGTTCCGGGGGGACAGCTTGGCAGTGCGATGAACAATGACCGTGTGGTAGCCCGCATCAATGAAAGCCGTATGCCGGAGCGCTCGCGCGAGGGGGAAATCATCCGCATCGTCAAGAGGGCCAATCTGAAGATTGTTGGTACGTTTGAAAGCAGCAAGTCCTTTGGTTTTGTCACGCCGGATGATACCAAGATCAACCAGGACATTTTCATTCCGAAAAAGTGCTTTAACGGGGCCAAAATCGGAACGAAGGTGGTGGCCGAAATCACCAAATGGCCGGAAGGCAGGCGCAGTGCCGAAGGCAAAATTGTCGAGGTTCTGGGGAAAATTGGAGAACCGGGCGTTGACGTACTGTCGGTGATTCATCAGTATGACCTGCCGCTGGAATTTCCTGCTCCGGTGCAAGCGGAAGCGGACCGCGCAGAGGCAACCGTCAGTCCCGAAGAATACCGGGGCCGCAAAGACCGGCGTGATTTTCATATTGTCACGATTGACGGGGATGATGCCAAGGATCTCGATGATGGCGTATATGTGGAAAAACGTGAGCATGGCGGCTATTTTCTCGGAGTATACATTGCCGATGTCAGCCATTATGTGCGGGAAAATTCACCGCTCGATCTGGAAGCGAGAGCCCGCGGCACGAGTGTCTATCTTGTAGACCGTGTGATCCCCATGCTGCCGACTAAACTCTCTAACGGAATCTGCAGCCTCAATGCGGGGGAAGACCGGCTGGCAATGGCGGCAGAAATGGAAATTGGGCGGGATGGACAGGTTCTTCGTTACGAAATTTTGCCGACCGTCATTCACGTTTACCGTCGGCTGACTTACAATATTGTCAATAAGATGCTGGTCGATCGCGATGAACAGCTGCGCGACGATAATGCCGACATTCTGCCAATGCTCGAAAACATGCGCGACTTGAGCCTGCTGTTGAAAAAGACTCGGCATCAGCGGGGGGCTATTGATTTTGACCTGCCGGAAGTAAAGGTCAAGCTTGACAGCGAAGGCAAACCGGTTGCCCTGGTAAAGCGCATTGGCTCATTGGCGGAATCGATGATCGAACAGTGCATGCTTGAAGCCAATGAAACCGTGGCCGAGCATATGGACAAGAAAAATCTGCCGTTTATCTATCGCGTGCATGAACAGCCGTCGCCGGAGAAGATCGACAGCCTCAATGACTTGCTGGCTGCGTTTGGCCTCCATATCAACAAGAACTCCGAAGATGACAGTGTACAGCCGCTGCAGATTCAGCAGGTACTGCAAAAGGTGGAAGGCCGTCCGGAAGAACGCATTATCAGTGCGGTATCCCTGCGTTCGATGATGCAGGCCCGCTATGATGCCAACAGTCTCGGGCATTTTGGCCTGGCGGCCCGCTACTACACGCACTTTACCTCGCCGATCCGCCGCTATCCCGACCTGCTCGTGCATCGATTGCTGCGCGAAACCTTCAAGACCGGGACCATCGCCAAGGAACGCCAGGAACGGCTAAAGACGCTGATCCCGGATATTGCCGCCACAGCCTCACAGCGTGAGCGCATTGCGACGGAGGCGGAACGCGAAACCACGGACATGAAGAAGATTGAATACATGCTGCAATTCGTCGGTGACGAATTTGATGGCATTATTAGCGGCGTTACGGCGTTTGGCCTCTTTGTGGAGCTTGAAAACGGCGTAGAGGGCCTTGTTCACGTATCGAGCATGGAAAACGATTATTATGAGTATGTGGCTGAGCAATATGCGTTGATTGGTCAGCGGATGCAAAGCGTGTACCGCCTTGGCGATGAAGTTAAGGTCGTTCTCGTAAATGCCAATCTCGAAGAGCGCAACCTCGACTTTATCCTAAAGGACAATGGCGTTTATACGCCGCTGAAACCGAAAAAGGCCGGGCGCCCAGCCGGTAAGCCCAAAGATTCGACGGGAGCTGCTGCCACTGGGGCCAAGAAAACACAGCGGGGCGGGCAAAAAAAGGGCAAACGACCACAGCCAGGGGGAAAATCAGCTGAAGCCAAATCTAAGCAGGCTCTTAAAACCGTAAAAACAGCGGCCGCCAGCGGTGACCAGCCGAAAAAGAAACGCCCGCGCCGCAAACCGAAATCGAAAAAAAATCCGGCTGAGCACCCGCAAAGTGCAGCCAGAAACAAATAAGATCAGGTGATGATAAATGGGAAGAAAAAATGAAGGCGTAAAAATTGCCTGTGAAAACAGAAAAGCCCGGCATGATTACTTCATTCATGAGGTGGTGGAAGCCGGCCTGGTGCTGACGGGGACCGAGGTTAAATCACTGCGGGCCGGCAAGGCCAATCTGAAGGACAGCTATGCCCAGATTCAAAACGGAGAAATTTTTCTGCAGAATATGCATATCAGTCCTTATGAGCAGGGGAATATCTTTAACCACGATCCGCTGCGACCAAGAAAATTATTACTGCATAAAAGCGAGATCATCAAGCTCTTCAGCCAGACGCGGGAAAAGGGCTATACCCTGGTGCCGCTGAAAATATATTTTGTGCGCGGCAAAGCCAAGCTTGAGCTGGCCTTGGTAAGCGGCAAGAAAAATTATGACAAGCGGCAGGATCTTGCTGACAAAGCGGCCAAGCGTGATATGGAACGGGCCATGAAGGACCGCCAACGCGGCTGAGGTGGCAGAAAATATATTTGCATGCAGCGTACGTGTGTGCTATGATGTAAGTACGGCAGAGAAAAAGAATGCCGGCAACTGCTCAAGGGGACGTAAAGGTTTCGACGGGGGTAGCTGTTGTATAGGTAGCGAGCCGGGGGGTCATCAA
>JBOFWE010000204.1:0-6378 GCA_051653465.1 Selenomonadaceae bacterium
CGGTCCTCTTCCATCTGCGCTTCTTTTTCAACGAGTGAAGCTAAAATCACGAGTTCACGAATTGATAGATTCATTGCCGCTGCCCGTTCGCGCATCGCCGGCGTCAGTTCCTGATCAAATTGTCCAGCCATCATTTTCATGATGTCCTCAGCCTTAAAATCCCCGCCAATTTCATAGGTATCAGGAAACAAAAAACCTTCCGCCTGATATTTTGTGCGACTGTTTCCGGTCATATAATCATATGCCCGAAACTTTTCGGCGGCGCTACAGAAGGACTTTTCACTGACAATCCCCTTTTCGTCAAGTGAGCGGGCAATCTGCTCGACACTATAACCTTCCGGAACCGTAATACGCAGCGTCGAAGTCTTACCAGCTACAAGCATTTCCAGCACCTTGCGATTGTCCATATGACGGTAAAACGCATAGTCCCCCGTCTTAAAATTTGCATCAGCCCCGTTAAGCTTGGCCATCAGCCTGAAACTGTAGGTGCTGTCGATAACCTGCTGTTTTTTCAACAATTCGGCAATCGCTTCGGCATTCATGCCGGAATGGATGCTGACATACACCGTATTTTTCCCCTGCTTTACCGCCTGCTGCGATCCGGAATCGCGATGAAGGCAGCCATACGTGAAGATTGCTGCGATCAAAAATGATAGCCCGCCAATAATCACCCACTTCGATATCTGCCGGTCCCCTTGCATATACAATAGAAAAACATCTCCCATTCCCTTTGAGTATTCTATAATTATACGAAAAACGCCGTTAAATTACAATAAAGTGCCGGCAAATATTCCCTGCCGGCACAAAAAACCGCCGCCCTCAACAGGCGGCGGCAAACAGCTTATTCTTTTTCTTCAGCTTCAGCTTCATCCATGATCGCATCATATGCAGCCTGGACTTTTTCAAACTCTTCATCCGTCGGATCGATATATTCTTCTTCGCCCTGTTCGTTCTTTACAATCTTGGCGATCAGAACATCTTCATCATCTTCGCAGCCACAACCGCAGCCACAGGATTCGCCTTCTTCTTCACCATCGTGGATGCCAACAAGCAACGCGTATTTTTCGTCGCCTACAGGAATAATCATCTCTTCGCGATAGTAAAATTCATTGCCGTCCTCGTCTGTCATAACTACAACCATTTCTTCGTCATCTAATACTTCTTTTTCTTTATCTGTCATTCAGATCACCTCTTATTATTATTGGGTTCGTCCGCCCCGATTTTAATTATTCTTCATTCTAACCTAGAAAAAACATCCTGTCAAGACGCCTTACATGCGGCTGTCGAGATACCCCTGTAAAATGAATACCGCCGCCATCTTATCGATGACCTTCTTGCGTTTGGCCCGGCTGACATCAGCAGCAATCAAGGATTTGGCTGCAGCTACTGTCGAGAGGCGTTCATCCCAAAAAATAATCTTTACCTGCGGCAAAACCTTCCGGATTTCATCGGCAAAGCTGCGCACAATTTCACAGCGCTCCCCCTGCGTGCCATCCATATTTTTAGGCAGGCCCACCACTAAGGTATCTGCCTCATATTCATTAACCAGTTGTCCCAGCCGTTCCAGATCGCGTTCCAAATAGGTCCGGCGGATCGTCTCTATCCCCTGGGCAGTAAACAGCAGGGCATCACTGGCGGCAATACCGATCGTCCGGTCGCCAACATCAAGTCCCAGTATTCTCATAAACAATTCCTTGTCTTATTTATTATTTTCAAGATAAGAACGGATGAATTCCTCAAGCAGTTCATCGCGTTCAAGCTGCCGGATCATGCTGCGCGCATCATTGTGGCTGGTAACATAGGCCGGATCACCGGAAAGCAGATATCCCACCAATTGATTAATCGGGTTATATCCTTTCTCTTCCATCGCCTGACAGACTTTACGGATTACATTGGCTGCTTTATTCTCTTCTGTGCCAAATTTAAACATCATCGTTTCTTCCATATTTGCCATTGCTAACCCCTCCTCAAAACACTTGATCAAAACTGCCGGCGATAAAAATCCATCATACTGACGGTATCCACCGTTTGTTTTAATCCCTAAATACCTATTTCGCCTAAAATCATTTATATCCTTTCAGACAAAAAAATAAAAGTAAAGCCGCTGCACAAGAAAAACTGCAGCGGCCTCTCTCAAAAATCATCTTTAATTGTCTTATTTCAGTTGTTCTTTAATAACAGACTGTGCCGTGTCAAACGCAGCCGGAATGTTTTCTGGCTGGCGACCGCCGGCCTGTGCCATATCAGGGCGTCCACCGCCGCCACCGCCAACTGCCTTAGCGGCTTCTTTTATGATTTTTCCGGCATGAATGCCTTTTTTCACAGCTTCACCGCTGGCCTTGACCACAAGGTTCACCTTATCCTCGCCAGCTGCCGCCAAAACAACAACGCCATTTTTCAGCTTGTCGCAAGTCATATCGGCAATATTTCTGAGTTCATCCATATCAGCCGCATCGGCCTTGGCCACAACAATCTGGATACCATTGACTTCCTGTACAGCCTGCAAGAGATTTTCCGCATCCGCTTTTGCTCTGGCGGCATGGAATTCATTGACCTGATGCTGCAGCTGCTTGCTTTCAGCCAAAAGAACGTCCATGCGTCCTGGAATTTCTTCTTCCACCGGCACTCTGAGTTTTTCTGCCACCTGCTGCAAAATCTGCTGTTTGGCATTCATGTAAGCAATGGCCGCCTTGCCGGTAAGTGCCTCGATACGGCGCACCCCGGAGGCCACACCCGATTCACTGACAATCTTAAACATGCCGATCTGGCCAACATTTTTAACATGGGCCCCGCCGCAAAGTTCCATGCTAAAGCCTGGAACTGACACCACGCGAACAACATCACCATATTTTTCACCAAACAGTGCCATCGCACCCTTGGCTTTAGCTTCATCCTGCTTCATTTCACAGATTTCAACATCTGTGCCTTTTAAAATTTCTTCATTGACTACGGCTTCAATTTCAGCCAGCTGCTCAGCCGTAACCGGTTCGAAATTTGAAAAGTCAAAGCGCAGACGATCCGGCCCCACAGCCGAACCAGCCTGATTTACATGCTCACCGACAACCTGCTTCAAAGCTGCCTGCAGCAAATGCGTCGCCGTGTGGTTACGCGCTGAAGCAAGCTTTTTCACCTGGTCGATCACAAGATTTACACGTTCACCGACTTTAACCGTGCCTTCGGTAACATAACCGACATGATACACCGTACCATTTGGCAGTTTTTTGGCGGTTTCTACCGTGACCTTGCCAAATTCCCCTTCAAAGGTGCCCGTATCGCCGACCTGTCCACCGCCTTCGGCATGAAACGGGGTAACATCGAGAATAATACCGGCTGTTTCCCCGTCCTGCAACGCATCGACAAGTTCACCGTCTTTCCAAATACATGCAATGCTGGCAGACACTGCCGTTTCATCAACGGTAAGCTGCTCCGTATCAAGCGAACGCAAATCCGGAATTTCTACCCGCTGATTATCCTGACGAGCTGCACGAGCGCGTTCCCGCTGCTGTTTCATGGCTGCATCAAAAGCCACTTTATCGAGTTCCATGCCATTTTCCTGCAGAATTTCATCCGTCAGTTCCCAAGGAAAACCAAAGGTATCGTAAAGCTGAAAGCTCAGGTCGCCGGACAGTACAGTTTTGCCCTCTTTTTTCAGATCCTCAATATAACCGTTTAAAAGTTCCATCCCCTGGGTAAGCGTCGTATGGAAGCGGTCTTCCTCCAGGCTGATAACTTTTTTGATATATTCCTGCTTGGCTGTAAGCTCTTCGAAAACACCGTCATAAATCTTGATTACAGCATCAACGGCACCTGTCAAAAATTTGTCTTCAATGCCAAGCATGCGGCCATGGCGAATTGCCCGGCGCAAAATACGGCGCAGCACATAGCCGCGGCCTTCATTCGATGGCAAAATACCATCCATGATCATAACCGTCATGCTGCGGGCATGATCGGCAATAACCTTCAGCGATACATCCTGGGCTTCATCCTTGCCATAGGCTACGCCGGACACCTTACTTGCATATTCAATGATCGGATACAACAGATCCGTTTCAAAGTTCGTTCGTTTCCCTTGCAGTACCGAAGCCAATCGTTCGAGGCCGGCACCTGTATCAATGTTTTTATTTACGAGCGGTACGTATTCACCGTCTTCTGTACGGTCATACTGCGTGAACACGAGATTCCAGATTTCAAGGAAACGGTCGCAGTCACAGCCAACAGCGCAGTCCGGGCTGCCGCAGCCACGATCTTCACCGAGATCGACATAGATCTCAGAATCCGGGCCGCATGGACCTGGGCCGATCTCCCAGAAATTATCTTCCATCTTCACGATATGCGCTGGATTTACGCCGACTTCTTCCGTCCAAATCTTGTAGGCTTCTTCATCCTTAGGGTAAATCGTAACCCAGAGTTTTTCCTCTGGCAATTCAAGTTCTTTTGTTAAGAACTCCCAGGCCCAAGTAATCGCCTCACGTTTGAAATAATCGCCAAAGGAAAAATTTCCCAGCATTTCAAAATAGGTCTGATGGCGGGCTGTACGGCCTACATTTTCAATATCTCCCGTGCGAACACAGCGCTGACTTGTCGTGATGCGCGTGCGCGGCGGTTTCATCTTACCAGTAAAAAAGGGTTTAAACGGCGCCATGCCGGCCCCGATCATCAACAATGTCGGATCGTCCTGCGGAATCAAAGATGCACTCGGCAATCTAAGATGCCCTTTGCCGACAAAGAACTGCAGGTATCTGTCGCGCAGTTCGTTACCACTCATAAATTTCAAACTAATCGACCTCCACTAAAAATAGAGACTTAAATTAACATATCTATGCAATTATATAAAATTACCAGTTTAAAGTCAATTTACCCGCGCAGTTCTTTGATGATGATGCCGCCACCGATGACTTTATCCGCCTCGTAAAACACGACAGACTGACCGGGTGTCACTGCTCGCTGCGGCTCCGCGAAAACGACCTTGACCTGCCCGCCCGGCAGTGGCGTCACAAGTGCTGCCGACTCCCGGCTGCCATAACGAATTTTAGCCGTTACCGCCAGCGGAGCTTCGAGGCTGTCAATCATGATCCAGTTCATATCGGCAGCAATCAGCCCCCGGCAAAATACATCACGATCCTCGCCGACAATGACCTTATTGGCTTTCATATCGAGGCTGACAACATACAGCGGATGCTTAGCCGCAATACCAAGCCCGCGCCGCTGTCCAATCGTATAAAGCGGCACGCCCTGATGATGCCCCAGTACCTTGCCATTGAGATCGACAATGTCGCCCGGTTTCAATGCCGCCGGGACTTTTTCCCGCAGGTAGGACTTGTAATCGTCATTAGGAACAAAGCAGATTTCCTGGCTTTCCGGCTTATTTGCCACCGGCAGATCGAGTTCTTCGGCCAGCTTTCTTGTCTGCGCCTTGGTGTAACCGCCAAGCGGCATCAAAAAATGGCGCAACGAATTCTGATTCAAATGATAGAGCACATAGGACTGGTCCTTGGCCACATCGGCCCCCTTGCGCAACAGATAGCGTCCGTCGGCTCCCGGCTCAATTTTCGCATAATGTCCGGTTGCTACATACTCGGCCCCAAGCTCACGGCAACGCTCCAAGAGTCCTTCAAATTTCACATACCGATTGCAGGCAACGCAGGGATTCGGCGTCCTTCCGGCCGCATACTCATCGACAAAATAATCAATTACT
Source organism: Selenomonadaceae bacterium (assembly GCA_051653465.1). GTDB lineage: Bacteria > Bacillota > Negativicutes > Selenomonadales > Selenomonadaceae. The sequence continues at coordinate 5,696 of JBOFWE010000204.1, forward strand.
GTCTTTTGGAACATCTCGCGGAAGTTCAGCACATAATGCGGGATCCCGATAATTTCCGCCACCCGGCGGGCATCGTCCACCGCTGACAGCGTACAGCAGCCCTGATCATCTGCCGGATTAAAATCACGGCTGTCATCACTCAGGCGCATCGTCGCGCCAATTACCTCATAGCCCTCACGCACGAGAAGGGCAGCAGTCAATGAACTGTCCACCCCTCCGCTCATGGCTACAACCACTTTTGGTTTCGTACCCATTTTATTCATCCTTACTCTTTAAAATATTGCTGAGGTTGCCCCAGCAGCATAGCATATTCTTACATAATAAAAATCGCGGCAGATCATTGCCAGTCGCCCGATTCCCGCAAGCCCTCGACTCGGCGAACAATCGCCACAAGCTGCTCCGCCAGATATTCAATCTCCGCCGCGGTATTTCCCCGGCCAAGACTGATCCGCAGCGAGCTTCGGGCCAGCTCCGGGTCAAGCCCCATCGCCAGCAGCACATGCGAGGGCTCGAGGCTCCCGGCGGCGCAGGCACTGCCACTGGAAGCAGCAATCCCCGCCATATCAAGATTCATCAGTAGTGACTCACCACTGATGCCCGGAAAGCTGAAATTAACATTGCCCGGCAGCCGCTGCTGCCGGTGCCCGTTTAAAACCGCCCGGGGAAGTTTCGCCTCAATCTCG
>JBOFWE010000205.1:0-1471 GCA_051653465.1 Selenomonadaceae bacterium
CCTGTGCAAACGGGCCTTGCGGGGTGAGACGGCTGTCGGGGAAATTCGCTTTGCGGCGGCTGATTTAAAGTGGGTCGCAGAGTTTGTTGTTAGCATTCTCGATAAGGTGCGGGTTATTTCACCGCCGGAATTGAAGGCCGAGATAAAGCAGCGCTTAAATAAAATAAATAAGTTTTATAAAGATGACATATAGGTGTCATCTTTTTTGTTGTAGAATAAGCAAAGAAAGCGAGGCCGATGAAATGAAAAAAGAAGTGCTGGTATTTATATTTGATGGTTATGCGGATTGGGAAAGTGCGTACGTTTGTACGGAGCTCAATGCCCCAGAAACGGAGTATACAGTCAAAACCTTTAGTCTCGATAAGCAGGCAAAAGTGTCAATGGCTGGATTTAAGGTATTGCCGGATTACTCCGTGGAGGACTTTCCCAAGCAGTTTAGTTTATTGCTCTTGACTGGCGGCTATGCCTGGATGCAGCAATTAAATGATGCTGTCTTACCGGTTGTGAAATATGCGGTTGAAAGAAATATACCGGTGGCTGCGATCTGCAACGCTGCTAATTTTATGGCGCAGCAGGGGTATCTGGATCAGATTGCTCATTCGGGGAATACGGTTTCTTTTATGCAGCAGCAAGCCCCGCGGTATAAAGGCGCGGATAGATTTTTAGAAAAGCAGGCGGTAAGCGATAAAAATATCATTACCGCCAATGGCAGCGCAACGCTTGAATTTGCCCGGGATATCCTGCTGTTACTAAAAGCAAAGCCCGAAGCGGAGATTATAAAATGGTATAAAATGCATAAGGATGGCTATTATCCGGTGTAAAGAGCACAAAGGACGGGATTTTTATGGAAAAGATAGACTACAAAAAAACCTATAAAGGACTGTATCAGCCCAAGCAGGATCCGGCGCTGGTGATGGTTCCGCCGATCTGCTTTATGCAAATAGACGGGGCGGGTGATCCCAATGAATCCGGTGGGGAGTACCAGCAGGCAATAGGGATCTTATACACGCTGTCCTATGGCGTAAAGATGCTGCCGCGAAAAGGGGTCTTTCCGCCTGGATATTTTGATTATGTAGTCGCGCCGCTTGAGGGGCTGTGGTGGATGAAGAACGAGGAAGCTTTTGATTGCAGTAAAAAATCAGAGCTTTGCTGGAGGGCAATGATTCGGCAGCCGGAATTTTTGACGGAAGAGCTATTTGCGGCAGTCAAACAGCTGGTACTGGAGAAAAAGCCAGCGCTTGCCGTAGACAAGGCCAGCCTAAAGGTATTTGACGAAGGGCTTTGTGTACAATGCATGCATAAAGGCAGCTTTGCGACGGAAGTACTTACATTGGAGAAAATGAAAGAATATCTTGTCTGTAATGACTATCGGCTTGATTTGTCAACAAAAAGGCGCCATCATGAAATCTACCTGTCCGATCCGCGAAAAGTTGCGGCAGATAAAATGAAAACGGTGCTTCGCTGTCCGGTT
>JBOFWE010000206.1:0-3364 GCA_051653465.1 Selenomonadaceae bacterium
GGACAATATTTCATGATCGCCGGAATCGCCGAAGAGTGATCGCGTTCGAGATGACTTGAAACAATGTAATCAATTTTGGCAGGATCAATGACTGAGGAAATGCGTGCAACCAATTCGTCGGTAAAAGTATCTTTGGCGGTATCGATCAGCGTTATTTTTTCATCAATGATCAAATACGCGTTATAGGTAGAGCCGCGTCCGGTTGAATAACCATGGAAATTGCGCAGGGACCAGTCGATAACACCTACCCAGTAAACCCCTTTTTTTATTTCAACTGCTTTCATTTTATAACCACCCTTCTTTGTCAAAAGAATATATTTAAGTTACTGTTTTTATTTTAATATAAATGGGGATTTAATACAAAATATTTATTAGGAACAAGAATCAGTGATCAGGGACTGTTGCCACTTGCATTTCAGCCAAGGTTGAGACTGAGGGCCAGGCAGCATTGATTGTTTCGCCCATAAGGATTTTGCCGTCGACATCGAGATGGAGCCCGTCAAGCGCATATTTTGTTGGCAGAACCTCATCAGGCCCGTCAAATGCTGCTGCCAGGTCAATATGAACCTGGGTGCGTATATAGGCATTGACAAGCGCGAACTGTGTCATCCAATCCCCCGCAGTTTCCTCGTTAAAGGCGATGGCAATGTTGTCGGGATTGATTGGCGGCAAGGTCATCAGGATGGGTTTGATATTGTTCTGCAGGCATTTTTGTCGGATGGCTTCAAGATCAGCGATTACATCGGCTGCCGGGATGCCTCCCCGCAGACTATTGGAGCCACCGAGAATTAACAGATAATGCGGATGAAAGGGCAGGACATCTTTGTCAAAGCGTTCGAGCATCATCTGGCTGGTGTCACCGCTTTGGGAAAGGTTGACTGTAGGAAAGTTCAGATAGGTTGAATAACTGTACTCCCAGTCCGCGGGTCCGTAGGAAAGATGCCCGCCTCCATGGCTGATGCTGTCGCCAAAAATTCCAATTTGCCAGTTGTCAGCAGGATTGACCTTGAAAGGCTGGGCTGCGCTGTAAACACCAACTGAATTTCCTTCGGCATCAAGACCGCGTACCCGCCAGTAAAAAGGTTCCGCCCCCAGCCTTGGCTCGGGATCGTAGAGCTCGCAGTTTGCCTGGATTGTGGCATAGATTCGATGGATGGAGGGCTCGGTACCACCTGGATTTTCAGGTAATTCATTGAGCACCTCTATCTCGTATTGGACGGCGCCATGATTGCCGATCCAACTGTAGACGGGATAGAGCAAAACCTGTCCATTATGGTTGTTGTAAAAGGCATTTGGCAGCGGCGAATTGATTCGCGGCTGTGTGGCGGAGGTGAACAATGGCTCCGGCAGAGAAAAAAGACTGATGGGATTGCCGGCAAGATTCATCGCGCGTACCCGCCAATAAAGGGGAGCCTGTCGTCCGATGCTGTCGGCGGCAAACTCATCAATTGCCGGATTATAAGCATTGGTAAAGACTGCTGGCACGAAATAACAATGCTTTTCGGATATGTCGGCGGCAGAAAGATCCTCTGGCAGTTCGGTGAAGAATTCCAATTGATAAGATACCGCATCAAAATTCTTGCTCCATAGCAGCAGCGGTGCCGGGGAGGCTGGAGCCTCGGGCGGATAAGGGGTAAGAGCTTCAGGTCCGGGCATAAGTGGGACTTCGACTGCAGCCTCTGCTGTTGGACAATCTTCGGCCGGTTGCTGCAGAACCCCGGGGACATCAATGAAGAGCAGAGAGGCAAAGAGAAGCAGAGAAGTAAGCACTGGTATGCGTATCATAGGTCGTTTCATAACTCTATTACCTCCTTTAGGTTAAGGCATAGCGATAGATTGACAGGGCAACGCCACTGGCATCATTGCTGGCCGTCATAAATTTAGCCGTATTTTTTGCTTCGGTGACGGCATTTTCCATGGCAACCGAGCAGCCCGCAAACTGGAGCATCGAAATATCATTGCTGCCGTCACCAATCGCCATGACTTCGTCAGCTGAAAGGTTGAATTTTTCACACAGATGACGCAGTGAATTGCCTTTGCTGGCTGTTGGACTGAGAATTTCCAAGGTATTAGTGAATGACTGGCAAAAGGATACTTCAAAGGGGCGCAGCTCGGCAAGCAACGGGTTCTTTATTTTGTCATCGCTATAAAAAACATTGAATTTTTCAACCGGTGTCTGCCGCTGCTGCAAAAAACCACGAAGATCACTGCGTCCCGTGCGGGTAAGGTGGATGATTTCTTCGATTTCCGGAGCTACATAAGCGTGAAGCTGATCAAAAAATTCAGGATCAAGATAAATGCTATCATCGGCATATAGCTCCGGCATAACATCATGCTGCTGTAGAATCTGCAGGATTTTGCGAGCTGGGGGTAATGGCAACGGGTCTTCAAAGATATTGCTGCCACACTGACGGTCATAAATTTTTGTGCCGTTGCCGCAGCAAAAATAACGGATTTCTGGCAGCTGTTCGAGCACCGGGGTCAGCTCGCTATTCGAGCGGCCTGTGGAAACGACAACTTCGATTTGCTTTTCCTGGGCAGCGCGGATCGCAGCTCGGTTTTCTGGTGTGATTTTCCGCTGGCTGTTGAAGGTAGTACCATCCATATCAAGGGCAATTAATTTTATATTCATAGAAGTCCTTTCTGGCAGGGTTTACTAACTCTTTATTAGCGTAATTATAACTGTATTCGCTTTTATGGTCAAATTGAGCAGGAAAATAAGAAGAAACTATAAAATAAGGGAATATTTTCAGTATTTATTCATTATTAATGTGACGGAAAATGGTAAAATAAGAAGTATGGTAGGGGAGTAGTGGTAGGGGAAGAAAGAAATCAGTGATTTTGGAGTGTGAAAGCATGAGGAAAAAATGGAGCAAAGCTGACCGCAAACGGGTTATGCTTGCTGGAAGTATAGGCTGTCTGGTCATTCTGGGACTGTTTTATTTTTTGCAGCATCCGCGGACAAGCCAGGTGAATAAGAATAAGGGCCTGCCACTGGTGCAGACTTATACGGTTGCCAGGGCAGATATGATGCGGCACATTTCCTTGTTTGGACAGACTGTGGCGAATGCTAAAGTTGCCATTGCCCCCAAATATACTGGGAAAATAACCGCTGTCAATGTTCAGCTGGGGGATCATGTAAAGGCTGGAGATGTCCTGCTCGTACAAGATACGCTTGATGTGGAATTGGCGATAAGGCAGAATAATGCTGCTTTAAATCAGGCGCAGGCGGATGCCGTGGAAACAGAATCTTCCTATAATGCCAGCTTCCTTCAGGCTGAAACGGATTATCGCCTGAAAAAGGATAAATATGAACGCAATCAGTATTTATTATCGGTAGGAGCGATTTCACAGGATGCCTTTG
>JBOFWE010000207.1:0-13760 GCA_051653465.1 Selenomonadaceae bacterium
CAGTAAAAAAACTATACTGAATCTATATTTGGGTTATTATGATTTAATATCTGCGGAGGTGTAAGTGTGACCGAGTTGAAACGTGTAATGATTAGTATACCTGATGAAATGCTGGAGGAGATTGACTCATTTGCTGCTACGGAAAAATTGAGTCGCAGTCAGTTCTTTCGTGATGCAATGGGCAACTATATTGAGGACTGTAAACATCGGGCTTTTGTCGAAAACATGAAAAAAGGCTATGAGGAAATGGCTGTCATCAATTTAACTTTGGCGGAAGAAGGTTTGTTTGCCGAATTGGCAGGACGTGGATAAAAATGGTCGTCAAACGTGGAGAGATTTATTATGCGAATTTGAGCCCGGTGGTCGGTTCCGAACAAGGCGGGCTGCGCCCGGTTTTGATTGTGCAAAATGATGTGGGGAATAAGTATAGCCCGACGGTCATTGTAGCTGCGATTACAGCTCAGATAACAAAGGGCAAGCTTCCGACGCATGTGGAACTGCAGGCTGCAGAATGTGCACTGGAACGCGATTCGGTTGTATTGTTGGAACAACTTCGTACCATCGATAAACGGCGGCTGAAAGAAAAGATCACGGTGCTGCAGGATAAATTTATGGTCCGCGTTGATCAGGCTATGGGTATCAGCGTTGGTTTAGTAAAATTTTAAACTGAATTCGTCTTTGATAGGCAGGATACTACTGCCTATTTATTTTTTTTAGGGGGATATTATGCATTTTTGGCAAAATAAAATAGTGCTGCTGCTTGTTGCCGGGCTATTGCTTTTAAGCAGTGGTTGTAGCTTTTTGTCGGCAAATAAAGCGCAGCAGGTAGCTGCATCACCGTTGCTGGTGAAGATGCTGGACGTCGGACAAGGGGATGCTATCCTGATTCGTACGGCTGAGCAGACGGTTTTGATTGATAGCGGAGACCAGGATCAGCAGGCTAAGCTGGCAGGACTTTTGCATAAGGAAGGCATAGAGGTTATTGACAAACTGATTCTCACGCATCCACATGCCGATCATATCGGTGGAACGGCGATTTTATTCAGGGAATTTAAGGTGCGTGCTGTTTATGATAACGGGCAGCCGACAACTACGAAGCTATACCGGGATTATTTAAAGACGGTTCGCGACCAGGCCATAGAATACGGTCACTTAAAACGCGGTGATGAGCTTGCCTTTGGTGGCGGGGTTGCATTTAAGGTGTTGAGCCCGACCCAGGATATGGTCAAAGCCGGCGGGGAAATGAATGGGAACTCTATTGTTGGGCAGCTACTGTTTGGAAGTTTTTCCTTGCTGTTAACCGGTGATGTTGAGGCCGAGGGCGAAACGGCGATGGTAAAGGCTTATGGCAGTGCCTTGAAATCGGATGTTCTGAAAGCCGCCCATCATGGCAGCAAGACTTCCTCCAGCAAAGCGTTTTTACAAGCGGCGGCGCCGGCAGCAGTTCTCATTTCGGTGGGAAGAGACAATGAGTACGGTCATCCGCACAAAAACATAGTAAACCGTTATGAAAAACAGCAGATGAAAATTTATCGAACGGATCAAAATGGTACAATTACCTTGCGAAGCGATGGTAAAACATATGATATAATAGGAGAGCGATAAAATGACAGGAGCTGTAATTGACAGGTTTGAAGGCGGTAAAGCTGTGCTTTTGCTTGGTGAATCTGAAGAAACCGCAATTTTACCACGCTGGTGTCTGCCGCCGGATATTGGTGAAGGCGATTACCTGCAGCTGGAAATCTCCTTTGATGCAGCAGCCACCCAGGCAGCTCGTGATGAGGCAGCTGCGCTGCTCGCCGGACTTGATCAGAAAAAATAGACGGCGATAATGGGGAATTGTTAGATAGGGGTTGTGTATTTTGCGTAAAATAATAAGTTTGTGTGTTGTTTTATTAGGGTTGTTTGTGCTGCAGACTGCCTGTAGTGCTGCTGAGCGAGCGCAGTATAAGATTACGCACTTTCACTATACGGCTGCGGCGGGGGCACTCTATATTGAGGTGGGCTTGAATAACACCGGCCAGGACTTTGCCTTGGCGGTTGATCCGTCGAATCCGCAGCGCCTGGTCCTTGACTTAAAGCGAACCAAGATTGGCAGTATAAGAAAAAACATAGCACTTGATGGGGAAATTGCCCAAAAAATTGAATTCAGTCAGCTTGATAAGGTAAATGGGCAGGCTGTGATTACGTTGCCGGATAATGCCGGGAAATATAGCTATAAATTGCGGTTTGTGCCGGCGGATCGAAAACTTAATCGACCGTACCGCTTGGTCATTGAAATCAAAAAAAAGCGTTCCTTTGGTGATTTTTCGGTAACAGGAGTCCGCGGGCGGACAATTGCGATTGATCCCGGGCATGGAGGCAGTGACACAGGTGCAATCGGTCCTGATGGTATCCGAGAAAAAGATGTGACATTTGCCATTGCCCAGCGTGTGGATGATATACTTTCGCGCTCCGGGGCGCGCGTTGTAATGACAAGGACAGACGATGTCGATGTCTTTGGCCCGAATGCTTCTGATCGTGAGGAATTGCAGGCCAGAGTTGATGCCGGCGCGGCGGTGCCGGGAGTGGACGTTTTTGTCAGCATCCATGCCAATGCCTTTACGCGTCCGCAGGCCAATGGGTCGCAGACATTTTATTATGCGAAAACAAGCTATGATGCGCTGCTGGCCCAGCTGTTGCAAAATGGAGTGGTTGAGCATGGAGAGCGCTTTGATCGCGGGGCCTCCGAGGCTAATTTTTACGTTTTAAAACACACGGCGGTACCAGCCGCTTTGGTTGAGACGGCATTTATATCAAATCCGGAGGAAGAAGGTCTATTGGCAGATCCGGATTTTCAGGAAAAAATGGCGGAGGGAATCTGCGAAGGTCTGGGGAATTTTTTCAGCCAGACAGGAGCTTAGAGGAGGTATAGACAATGAGATTTTTAAAAGAATTTTCAGCAGTTGTAGCCGTGGGGGTTGTACTGTTCGGTGCCGGCTGTGCTTCCAATAAGATGGTGGAGGATTCACCATCATCAGGGAAACCAAAGACGGAACAGACGACACCTGCAACTGATAAGGCGGAGAAAAAAGCACTTGAATCCGTAAGGGTTTATTATCCAAATGCGGAAGGCACTAAACTGATTGCGGCAACCAAAAAGGTAAAAGACCAAAAAGCTGATAAGTATACGGCCGCTGTGCAGGCACTGCTTACGGAGCCGACCGAAAAGGATGAGTTTTCCGTGATGCCAAAGGGAACAAAGCTGCGCAGTGTGAAATTTGATAAAGGGCAGGTTAGTGTTGATTTCAGCCGGGAATTTGTCAAAAACTTCACCGGCGGTTCGACGGGCGAAATCATGCTGGTTGGTTCTATCGTCGATACATTGACGGAATATACAGAAGTAAAGACGGTACAGATCCTGGTCGAGGGCAAATCCATTGACACCTTGGCTGGACATATGGATTTGAGTGAACCCTTAAAGCGCATGCCGGATTTGCTGACCAAGTAAAATCTATTGTAATTTCTGGCTGCTTTTGGTAGAATGAAAGCATTGACAACAAAAAATATTTTAGATCCACTAGGGGAGCGAAAGCTGAGAGACATTATGTCGACCCTTGGAACCTGTTGGGGTAATACCTGCGTAGGGAAGTGGCCGACTGCTTTGTATATAAAAGCCGTTCAGCCATTTTGCTGTACGGCTTTTTTGTTGCCTATTTTGAGGAGGGATAAAATACATGAAAACACAGATGGAATGGGCCCGTGAAGGGAAGATCACCGAGGCAATGCAGCTGGTAGCATTGCAGGAACATATGGATGCTGAGATTTTGCGTGAACGTGTTGCTGCCGGTAGGATTACAATATGTGCCAATGTAAATCATAAAAATCTTGTGCCACGCGGGGTTGGCGAAGGTTTGTCGACCAAGGTCAATGCCAATATAGGAACCTCAAGTGCCTATCCGGAGATTGAACCGGAGCTCATAAAACTTGAAGCGGCAATAAAGGCCGGGGCAGACGCCGTGATGGATCTCAGCACGGGCAATAACATCGATGTTTCGCGCCGGCAAATTATCGAGCATTCCAGTGTAATGGTAGGCACTGTACCAATTTATCAGGCCACGGTTGAAGCCATTAAGTCGCATGGGGCTGTAGTCGACATGACGGCCGAGGATTTGCTGCATGCGATTGAGCAGCAGGCACGTGACGGGGCCGATTTCATGACCATTCACTGTGGGGTTACGATGGAGGCAATCAGCCGCATGCGCCGGCAGGGGCGGGTCATGGATGTTGTCAGCCGGGGCGGGTCCTTTATCACCGGCTGGATGCTCCACAATGAAAAAGAAAATCCGCTGTATGAACGCTATGATGATATTCTGGATATTTGCCAAAAGTATGATTCGGCGATCAGTCTTGGCGACGGACTTCGTCCCGGCTGTATTGCGGATGCTACCGACAGGGCGCAGATACAGGAGCTTATAACACTGGGGGAACTTGTAGACCGGGCCTGGGCCCGCGGGGTGCAGGTGCTGGTGGAGGGACCGGGACATGTTCCTTTTGATCAGATTGCCGCGAACATGAAGCTGCAAAAGCAGCTTTGCCGCAATGCCCCGTTTTATGTGCTCGGACCACTTGTCACGGATGTAGCACCGGGATATGATCATATCACAGCCGCTATCGGCGGGACGATGGCAGCGGTTAACGGGGCTGATTTTCTGTGCTATGTAACGCCGGCGGAACATTTGGCGTTGCCGACCATGGAGGATGTACATGAAGGCGTTATCACCTCACGGATTGCCGCCCATGCTGCTGATATCGTGAAAAATATCCCGGGGGCGAGGGCCTGGGACCTGAAGATGGCAGAGGCCAGAAAAACACTGGACTGGGAACAGCAGCTGCAGTTGGCGATTGATCCGGAAAAAGCAAGAAAAAAACGAGCGGCTCGCAACGAGGTCGGGGAAGAAGCCTGCTCGATGTGCGGTGATTATTGCGCCGTGAAAATTGTCGGGGAATACCTTGGTAAGGCACTGCCGCTTTGTCATGGCTGATTACAAAATTTTGCCGGATAAAAAAGGAATTCATTAATTTATCGCGAAATTATCCATTAAGACAATGGCACAACAACTCTTTAGGAGGTCTTATTATGGGGAAGATAAATAAAATTCTTGTTCCGGTAGATGGCTCAGTAAATGGCTGCAAGGCCGTGGATCAGGCAATTTTTTTAGCGGAGAAATGCAAGGCGGAGCTTGATTTTGTTTATGTGGCAAGTAATATAAACAAAGACATTCCAAGTCATATTGTTTTTGACCGTATTTGGGAAAAGATACCGAAAGACCTCAAGACAGCCAAACATGTTGAGACGGGAAATATTTCAAAAGCGATTTTGAAAGTTGCGGCGGAATGTGGCAGCGACATGATTGTGATGGGCAGCCGCGGGCTGGGACTCTTTAAAGGCGCTTTAATTGGCAGTGTCAGCCAGAAAGTCGTTGAAGAATCCTCCATCCCGGTAATGGTTATAAAGTAATAACGGGAGTAGCCGATCCATAAAAAAACTGCTGTCAGCTTTGGCTGACAGCAGTTTTTTTGGTAGAATTATTTTGAGAAATAGCGGTTTAACAATCCGGCAAAACCACAGCCATGACGGGCTTCATCTTTGGCCATTTCATGGACTGTATCGTGAATAGCATCGAGATTCTGCTGCTTAGCTAAAACAGCGAGTTCTTTTTTACCGGCACAGGCACCATGTTCAGCGGCAACACGCAGTTCAAGATTCTTTTTCGTGCTGGAAGTTACAACTTCGCCGAGCAGTTCGGCAAATTTAGCCGCGTGTTCGGCTTCTTCAAAAGCATAGCGTTTAAAGGCTTCAGCGATTTCCGGATAGCCTTCGCGATCAGCGACGCGGCTCATGGCCAAATACATACCGACTTCGCTGCATTCACCGCTGAAATTCATGCGCAGGCCTTCAAGAATTGCTGGATCAACACCAGCGGCAACTCCGACCCGGTGTTCGTCGGCATAGACCTGTTCGCCTGTCTGTTCAACGAATTTTGTTGCTGGTGCTTTACAGAGTGGACACTGGTCCGGAGCCTGATCCCCTTCATATACATAACCGCAGATACTGCAAACAAATTTTTTCATAATAAAACCCTCCATATGTAGCTTTGAATTTTCCGGCGGCTGTGCCTGGCACCTGCTGCCGGATTGACTATAGTTGTATTATAGCGAAAGCAGGGAGCAGAGGGAATTGGCAAAAAAGGCGATTATTGGTGTTGAGGCTTTGTTTTTGCCGAAATGCACGCAATAACTCTTATAATCTTAGTTATTTAATTTTTGTTATTAAAAAATAATAATTATCAATTATAAAGGGGCCGCGGAAAAGTTTCCTTATGGTTCAATATGTGATACAATTTATTATTATTAAAACTGATATTTATATGGCGGTGGAGGAATAAAAATGATTCAAATACATACGTCATCGCCAGAGGCTACGTATGCCCTGGGGATGCGGCTGGGCGAAAAAATAAAACATGGTGTTGTCCTGCTGCTTGAGGGAGATTTGGGAGCAGGGAAAACGCTGTTTGTTCAGGGATTGGCGGCCGGACTGCATGTGGCTGAACCGGTGACGAGTCCGACCTTTAATTTAATGAATGTATATCAAGGCGATTATACGATGTATCACTTTGATCTTTATCGGCTGGAACAGGAAGCTGAGCTTGAAGAGATCGGCTTTTATGAATACAGTGAAGACGAGGATGCCGTAGTCATTATCGAGTGGCCGGGAAAATTTCCTGACTGTCTGCCGGCGGAGAACCTTCATTTTACGATTAAGCGCGAAAGCGATGAGCAGGCACGTGAAATCAGCGTGCAGCTGCAGGGTGATAAAAATAGAGATATTTATGAGGAGTTGGAAGAACTTTGCCTATTTTAGCTTTGGATACGGCGACGATGGTATCGAGTGTTGCCATTGCCAGCCCGGATAAACTCCTGGCAGAAGTCACATTGCAGACCAAACTGACACATTCGGAGGTCTTGATGCCGCATGTGCAGCAGGTGTTGGCAATGGCAAATATAAAAAAGACGGAACTTGATGCGATTGCCGTAAGCGTCGGCCCGGGGTCATTTACGGGCCTTCGAATTGGCCTTGCCGCAGCCAAAAGCATGGCCTATGCGCTGGGCATTCCACTTGTTGGCGTTTCGACGCTGGAAGCGATGGCCTGGCATTATCCGGTTCCGGGGATTTATACGCTGTGTGTGCTTGATGCCCAGAAAGGTGACGTGTATGCCGGCCTTTATAGCTGGCAGCAGGAGGCAGTTCATCTGGTAAAACCGGTCGAGGTACTGCCATTTGCCGAAGTTATCGATTTTTGTCAGAATCTGGATCGCCCGGTGGTAATCATCGGCGATATTGCCCAGAAAAAACAGGCTTTGATCCGGGCTGCCGGTTCAAATATTATAGCCGCTCAGCCGCATATGATTATGCCGCGGGCCGCCAATGTGGCAATGCTGGCCCAGAAGAAACTTGCTGCCGGCAGAACAGACGAGGTAATGACCCTTGAGCCGCTTTATATACGACGTTCGGAGGCGGAGGTTTTATGGGAAAAACGACAGCAGACGCAGCAGGTCTGATTACTTTTCGGCGGATGCTGCCGGAAGATGCCGCCGGGGTTGAGGTCGTTGAACGATCCTGCTTTTCAATGCCCTGGTCGAGGGAGTCTTTTTGGGAAGAGGCTGCCAGTGAAAAGGCCTATTATCTGCTGGCACTTGCTGACGATAAAATTATCGGGTATGCTGGGGCCTGGATTTTGCTCGATGAAGCGCATATTACCAATGTGGCAATTGATCCGGCCTATCGCGGCCAGAAAATCGGCCGGGCGATGATGTGCCGGCTGATCGAGATTGTCCGGGAACTGGGAGCAACGGCTATGACGCTTGAGGTTCGTCCGTCGAATGCGGCGGCAGTAACACTCTATGAGAAGCTTGGTTTTAAAAGTGCCGGACTTCGTCCCGGTTATTATGAAGACAATGGGGAAGCGGCAATGATCATGTGGCTGACAAATTTATGATCGGCTGCCAGCCCCAAATGGAGGACTCATTTTGAATGAAAAAAAGGAATGTCTGACTCTGGCGATTGAATCCAGCTGTGATGAAACATCAGCGGCAGTGCTTGCCGGTGGTCGGACGATTTTATCAAATATTATATCGACCCAGATTCCTGTGCATCAGAAGTTTGGCGGCGTAGTGCCGGAGATTGCCTCGCGCAAGCATATTGTAAACATCATGCCGGTCATTGATGAAGCCCTGCGGGAGGCAAAGGTTGCATTATCCGAGCTTGACCAGATTGCGGTGACGTATGGGCCTGGTCTTGTCGGGGCGCTGCTCGTCGGGGTATCTGCAGCCAAGGCCTTGGCGTTTTCGCTTGATATCCCACTGGTTGGTGTCAATCATCTTGAAGGGCATATTTTTGCCAATTTTTTGGCGCACAAGGATTTAAAACCGCCATTTGTGGCTCTGGTAGTTTCCGGAGGGCATACGTCATTGGTACAGGTGAGCGATTACAACAGCTTTAAGCTGATCGGGCAGACCCGCGATGACGCAGCGGGGGAGGCCTTTGACAAGGTTGCCAGGGTAATGGGCTTACCATATCCGGGCGGCCCGCAGATCGATAAACTGGCCCGGGAGGGGAATCCGGATGCCATTGATTTCCCGCAGGCCCTGCGGGAAAAGGGGAATTTTGAATTTAGCTTTAGCGGCCTTAAATCAGCAGTGCTCAATTATCTTCATAATATGGAGCAAAAGGGTCTGGAAGTTAACAAGGCTGATGTGGCGGCATCGTTTCAAAAAGCCGTTGTGGACGTATTGGTGGATAAAGCCATTCGGGCAGTGCGCCGGGCGGGCATGCAGCAGCTGGTTCTGGCTGGCGGCGTTGCGGCCAACAGTTCCCTGGAAGGCAGATTGCGTGAAGCGGCCGTTGACGAGGGGATTGATTTTTACTATCCGGATCGTATCTTATGTACCGATAATGCAGCTATGATTGGCTGCCGGGCGTATTATCAAAGCCAGTATCAGGAGTTCTCAGACCTGTATTTGAATGCAGTACCGGGGCTGGCGCTTAGTGACAAATAAAAGAACCATTCAATGACGAATGAGATTACAAATTGCGACGGCTTTTTCGGAAAATCGGAAGCCGTGGCAATTGTAATCTCATTTTTGCATCCGGCGAATAATTTTCTGGTATGGTTGCTGCTGGAAAGAGGGTTTAGGTGTCCGGGGATGGAAGAAGGGTAAGAAGCAATGGAGGGGGTTTTAGGATGATAACATTGGCCGAGGTTTGCCGTAAATATTCGGATTTAACCGCTATGCAGCAGGAAATCTTGAAGCGAATGAGTGTGAGTTTTCCACTGGTCGCCGATTTGACGCATGCGCATCTGACGGTTTATATAAAAAGTCGGGAAAAAAATCGGCTGGTGGTGGCGGCGCATTTGAAGCCGCATACAACCTTCAGCATGGTGGAACTGAGTGAAGGCGGTACGATCCTCGATAAGCTGGAGGAGCCCATGGTCTGGGAAACTATGACGACTGGGCGGCAGATCAAGGGGAAACGTGAGTGGGTATGGGGCGAACTGATCGATATGTATACCTTCCCGGTTGTCGATGGCGGGGAAGTAATTGCCGTGGTCAGCTTTGAGACGAATGCTGAAGGCCTTAAGCCCGATGTGTATGCCCAGATCCTTCATACAGCCGAAGTGATTTTGGTCAATGCCCGCAAACCCCTCGATAAAGAACTTTACCGCCCGTTGTCGGCCAGCGACGGCATTGTCATTACCGATCGCCATAACCGTATTATTTTTGCCAATACGGCGGCGGTTCGGATTTATAAAGTCCTTGGGGTTGGCAATCTGATTGGCTGTCATATGTTTGACCGCCAGCTGACGATGCATATCACCAAGGAAACCGTTGCCAGTCAGCGACCGCAGGAAAAGGAACTTGAAGCAGGTGGACTGATTCTTGTTCAGCGGGATATTCCGATTATGGAAGGCGGCTCCATGCTCCAGCGCGTGGTAATTATTTCTGACATTACCGAAGTGCGGCTCAAGGATAAACAGATAAAAATAAAATCGGCGGTCATTCAGGAGATTCATCACCGGGTGAAAAATAATCTGCAGACGATAGCCAGCTTGCTGCGCCTGCAATCACGTCGTTCCCAGTCCGCGGAGGTTAAGGCGGCGCTACAGGAGAGTGTCAACCGGATTTTGAGCATATCGGTTGTCCATGAATTCCTGTCCCAGCAGGATGCCGAATGCATCAATGTCATTGAGGTCACAAAAAATATCCTGCAGTTGATTCAGCAGAATATGCTGGATGCTGATTTTGAATTGAAGACGGTGTTTTTAGGGCCGTCAATCATCCTGCCGTCGCTGCAGGCCAGTAATTTGGCACTGATTGTAAATGAATTGATTCTAAATTCTGTTGAGCATGCGTTTGCGGAAAGAAACAAGGGGCTTATCGGCCTGGCGATAGAGGAACGAAGTGATTCCTACGTCCTCGATCTGTTCGATGATGGTCCCGGCCTGCCGGAAAACTTTGACCCCTTTAAGTCGAAGTCCCTTGGCTTGCAGATTGTCCGCACGCTGGTGGAGGACGATATGAACGGCTGCTTTGAGCTGTACAATGCCAAGGGAACCCACGCAAAAATCACAATTCCGCGCTAATTTCGAGAGGAGCTGTTAATTATGAATGCTATCAAAATTGTTATAGCTGATAACGAATCAATCATCCGTATGGACCTGCGAGAGCTGCTGGAGGAGGCCGGCCATGAAATTGTCGGCGAGGCCGTTGACGGCCGCCGGGCGGTGGATCTCACGCGAAAATATCGGCCGGATCTTGTGATTATGGATATAAAGATGCCTGAAATGGATGGGATTGCAGCTGCCAAGATTATTGCCCAGGAAAAGCTGGCGCCGGTATTGCTGCTGACAGCCTTTAGTCAGCCGGAAATTGTTGAGCGGGCTAAGGATTCGGGCGTGCTGGCGTATCTCGTAAAACCGGTTCGTGAGAGCAATCTCTTTCCGGCAATGGAAATCGCCCTGTCGCGGTTTCAGGAGATGCAGGCACTGGAAAGTGAACTCGATAATGTGAAAAATTCGCTGGAGATGAGAAAAACACTTGACCGGGCCAAAGGCATTTTGATGGATGCCTACAATCTGTCTGAAGCCGAGGCCTATCGACGGATTCAGCAGTACAGCATGATCAAGCGCAAAACCATCAAGGAAATCGCCGAATCCATTATTCGTTCGGCCAGCCGGCGCAAGGAATAATTTTATGGCAGATAAAAGGAGCAACGGCATAGACTGTCAAGCCTCCCTGGCAAGTTGGGGAAAATCTGACTTGTCGGGGCTGTGACACGGGTGTGTGCTCTTTTTTTATGGGGGATTTTGCAAAATAGTACTTGATTTTTTTCGGGAAATTATATATTATAAGAACTGTAGTTAGCACTCAGGAGATGCGAGTGCTAACAAAGAGACCTACAATACAGGGAGGAAGATAAAAATGATTAAGCCATTAGGCGACAGAGTTGTCATTGAAGTTTCAGAAGGCGATGTAAAGACTGCCAGCGGTATCGTATTACCGGATACTGCAAAGGAAAAACCACAAAAAGGTAAAGTGGTAGAAGTCGGCACAGGCAAGGTTCTCGACAATGGCCAGAGAATTGCGTTGGATGTAAAAGCTGGCGACAGCATCATTTTCTCCAAGTATGCCGGAACAGAAGTTAAAGTTGATGGCAAGGATTATTTGATTGTCAGCGAAAGAGATATTCTTGCAATCGTAGAATAATTCCCAGCTGGTGAATTGACAGATAAATTTAGGAGGTAATTTTAAATGGCTAAACAGATTTTGTTTGACGAAGAAGCACGTCGTGCGTTAAGAAAAGGCGTTGATGCATTAGCAAACGCTGTAAAAGTAACTTTGGGACCAAAAGGCAGAAATGTCGTTCTCGATAAAAAATTCGGGGCACCGACAATCACTAACGATGGTGTAACCATTGCCCGTGATATTGAATTGGAAGATCCGTTTGAAAACATGGGAGCACAGCTGGTCAAAGAAGTTGCTACCAAGACAAATGATATTGCCGGTGACGGTACGACGACAGCGACGCTGCTCGCGCAGGCTATGATTCACGAAGGCATGCGTAACGTAGCTGCCGGAGCAAATCCGATGATCATCAAAAAAGGCATCGAAGCTGCGGTTCAGACACTCGTTGCTGAAATCAAAAACAGCTCGAAAAAAATTGAAGGCAAAGATGCTATCGCACAGGTTGCGGCAATTTCTTCCGCTGATGAAGAAGTTGGCAAACTCATCGCCGAAGCAATGGAAAGAGTTGGCAAAGACGGCGTAATTACTGTTGAAGAGTCCAAGAGCATGGATACAAACCTTTCGGTAGTAGAAGGCATGCAGTTTGACCGCGGTTACATTTCCCCGTACATGGTAACAGATACGGATAAAATGGAAGCTGTCCTCAACGATCCGTACATACTGATCACGGATCGCAAGATTTCCGCTATTGCTGACATTTTACCGATTCTCGAAAAGGTTGTTAAACAGGGTAAGGAACTGATGGTTATCGCAGAAGACCTCGATGGCGAAGCACTTGCTACTATCGTTGTCAACAAACTCCGCGGAACTTTCCGTGCAGTTGCTGTAAAAGCTCCTGGCTTTGGCGATCGTCGCAAAGCGATGCTCGAAGACATTGCCGTTCTTACCGGCGGTAATGTTATTACGGAAGATCTTGGCCGTAAGCTTGAAAATGTTGAAATTGAAGATCTTGGCCGTGCCCGTCAGATCCGTGCTTCGAAAGAAGAAACGACAATTGTCGATGGTGCTGGTGACAAGGCTGCGATTGCAACTCGTGTAGAACAGATCAAAAGACAGATCAAAGAAACGACATCTGATTTTGATAAAGAAAAATTACAGGAACGCTTGGCAAAACTTGCTGGCGGTGTAGCTGTTATCGAAATCGGTGCAGCAACTGAAGTCGAAATGAAAGACAAAAAACTGCGCATTGAAGATGCCTTGAATGCAACTCGTGCCGCAGTAGAAGAAGGTATTGTCGCTGGCGGCGGTACAACTTTCATCGACATTCTGCCGGCTCTTGACAACATCAAAGCCGAAGGCGATGTTCAGACTGGTGTCAACATTGTAAAACGTGCGATCGAAGAACCGGTTCGCCAGATTGCCAACAATGCTGGCCTTGAAGGTTCGGTTGTTGTTGAAAAAGTTAAAAACGCCGGCAAGGGCATTGGCTTCAATGCCTTGACGGATGAATACATGGATATGATTGCTGCTGGTATCGTTGATCCGGCTAAAGTAACTCGCAGTGCTCTGCAGAATGCAGCCAGCATCGCAGCCATGGTTCTCACAACAGAAACACTTGTTGCTGACAAACCAGAAAAAGCAGATCCTGCTGCAGCCATGGGCGGCGGTATGGGCGGCGGCATGGGAATGCCGGGCATGATGTAATAAGGCCTTAAAAGCCTGGTCGTATGAAGTTTTATGCTGGTTCGCAGACATAAACCTGTACAAACAAATGTATAAATGCATATTTAATTAAGCCCCACGACTTAATTAAAAAGAAATCCTCCAGAGCGCTACGTTCTCTGGAGGATTTTCGTTTTACAAGTAGGTGTCTTGCAATAATTTTTCGAACTTTTGTGGGGCATCTTTTATTGTCTTTGTTACGCACAGATAAACTTTACGAGTGGTAGTATTATATTACTCCAGGAGAAATT
>JBOFWE010000208.1:0-20343 GCA_051653465.1 Selenomonadaceae bacterium
CGGCAATAACATCAATTTCCACCAAAGCATTTTTCGGCAGGTTTGCGACTTCAACACAGACCCGTGCCGGGCAGTCTGTGGTAAAATACGTAGCATAAACTGCATTGACTGCGGCAAAATCATTGATATTTTTAAGATATACTGTCGTTTTGACAACATCCTGCAAGGTGTAACCGCCAGCTTCGACAATCGCCCGCAGATTATCGAGGACACGTCTCGTCTGTGCTTCAATTCCCCCATTGACGATTTCGCCGGTAGCCGGGTCAAGCGGAATCTGACCGGAAACAAACAGCAGTCCGCCAGCCGTCTTTATCGCCTGTGAATAAGGGCCAATAGCCCCCGGCGCTTTTTCGGTCGCTATGATCTTGTTCATGGACAAACATCTCCTCTTATAAATAGGTTGTATGTGAAACTTCGTCTTTTTCTGGCTTTTTGGGAACCCCATTTAAAATGATGTTGAGCAAAACCGCCATGACGCTGCCGACTGTGATCCCGCTTTTCAAAAAGAGCTGTGCCCACATAGGGAACTTGCTGTAAAAAGCCGGCATGCCGAGCGGAATCAGTGCAATGCCGATGCTTACGGCAACAATCATCATATTGTAGCCATGTTCAAAATCAACTTTTGACAGGGTTTTTATGCCACTGGCTGCCACCATACCAAACATGGCAATCCCAGCTCCGCCGAGCACGGGATTCGGGATACTCGCAACAACTGCCGCCAGTTTTGGAAACAGCCCCAGCAGCATCAAAATCCCCCCGGCAGTTGCCACGACAAAGCGACTGCGAATGCCGGTAAGGCTTACCAGTCCGACATTCTGGGCAAACGCGGTATAAGGAAACGCATTAAAAATCCCCCCCAGCATTGTCGAAAATCCATCCGCCCGCAATGCCCGGCTTAAAATATTTTCATCGATTTTTTTATCGACAATTTCGCCAATGGCCATGACATCCCCGGTCGTTTCGGTCATAACGACAATCATGACGACCGTCATTGCAAAAATCGAAGCCGGATCAAATACTGGCATCCCGAAATGAAACGGGGTTGTGATGCCGATACTCGCTGCTGATCCGACGGCAGAAAAATCGGCCATCCCAAACAGCGCAGCCAAAATTGTACCGATAATCAGCCCGAGCAAAACAGCGATATTGCTGATAAAACCCGTAAAGCAGCGATAACAGATAAGAATAATAGCTAAAACAGCAGCTGCCATATAGATCTTCGACGGATCACAATAGTCCGGAGCCGCCGGATTGAGCCCGCCAACCCAGTTTACTGCAACCGGCAGCAGAGAAAGGCCAATAATGGTAATTACAGTTCCCGTAACGACCGGAGGAAAAAACCGCAGCATTTTGCTGAAGTAGCCACTTAAAAGAAAGGTAATAAAACCAGCCGCTATGACCGATCCATAAATCCCCTGCAATCCATGTTCACTGCCAATCATAATCATTGTTGTGACTGCACCGAAAGTACAGCCTTGGACAATCGGCAGTTTTGAACCAAGTTTAGGGCCAACACCCAAAGTCTGGATCAACGTTGCTACCCCACAGGTGAAAAGATCCGCATTGATCAGATAAATCAACTGTTCCGTGCTGAGATGAATGGCACTTGCCAGCACGAGCGGCACAGCAACTGCACCAGAATACATGGCCAACACATGCTGCAGACCACAGATCAGTAATTTGGCAAAGGGTAATTTTTCATCTACCGGATGAATTCTTGCTTGTTCCATTTGTTTTTTCTTACCGCCTTTATTATTTATTTGTCAAATCCGGGCGCAGGCAGGCGGCTTGACCCAAATACACATGGTGAATCTCCCGCTGCGTTTTTTCCGTATTGACGAGTAAAAGTACACGAATGCACTTTTCCAAACTATTGTCGACATCCATTTGCCGGGCATCAAATAAGGGAACGAATTCCCAGCCCTCAAGCCGGCGCGCGGCTGCGGCCGGGAATACTGCCGTGATATCCTCTGTTGCACTAAACAACGCGGCCCCGATGTCCTGTGTCTCTATCTGATTCTCCTCAAGCATAGCCAGCAGCAACTGCTGCACAGCGGCAAAGACTTCATTTTTGTCATTGTTTTCTACCGTTATAGCACCTCTGACTCCTTGCACCCTGAACACCCTCCTATTTGTTGCGCATAATGCTCAGCAAAAGACGTCCGCAGAGCACCAGTGCCGCAAGATACCCAAATACACCGAGCAATGGTATTTCCATAATTTTTGGCATCATTTCCGTCGTACAGATAATGCTGGATCCTAAAAGCAGCGCCGAACTGATGATGCCGATGATCAGCTTGTTGATCATTTTATCAACTTGCCGCAGCGGCTCCTCTGATCCGGTCAAGTCAAGATTAACCTTTGTCTGCCCGCTCATCGTCATTTTTAAAATATCCGATACCTGCTCCGGCAAATGCAGCGATTTTCGCAGCAGCATATAGCCTTCCCGCTTGACCTTATTTACTTCTTCCCGCCAGTCAAAATTCTTTCTGAAATCCGCCTGCATCTGCGCGGCAAATATTTCAACAAAATTGACATCCGGGCAACAGATTCTCATAACGGCCTCAATGGTCATGACCCCGCGGGCAAACATGCTGATTCCCGGCATAATAGCTATTTTATGCTGGCGCAGAATCCGTAAAATCTTACGAGCCAGCGGCCCCAGCTGCAGGTTTTCAAAATCCATGCTGCTGTACTGCGCCATCATCGCATCGATATCCTCATAGAGCCGGGTATGATTGATCCGCTCCTTTGGCATTCCGAGAGCAAGCACCGCTGATTTCATTTCATACGTATCGTTATTCACCAGAGCAAAGACCGCCTGTTTAAGAGCTGCCCGGTCATGACTGGAGAGGCGCCCCATCATGCCGAGATCAAGCCAGATAATCTTCCCGCCCCGGATCCAAATATTTCCCGGATGGGGATCCGCGTGGAAATAGCCATCTTCAATAATCTGCTTGACATAATTTTGCCCAAGCTTCACTCCAATATCCTTGATATCATAGCCAGCGGCTTTTAATTCATCGAGTTTATCAATCTGTATGCCATCGATGTATTCCATAACCAGCACATGAACTGTCGTCAAATGGCGGTCAATTTGCGGGCAGCTGACATAATCGACCTCACGGTTCAGATTGCGAAATTCATCATTATGATCCGCCTCCATCAGGAAATTCATCTCCTGCTTGGCAATGCTCCACATCTCATCCAATACCATGTCAAAGTCGACAACATCCCGTGAGCCGCTGACCACTTTCAGCAGTGAGGCGGCGCGTTTGAGCAAGACGATGTCCTTGCTCATAACCTCATATATTCCTGGGCGTTGTACTTTGATGACAACCTGGCTGCCATTTTTCAGTACGGCCCGATGCACCTGGGCAATTGACGCCGAGCCCCAGGCCACCTCGTCAATGGAGTCAAAGATATTCGTCCATTTTTGATTGTACTCTTCTTCCAGTATATCTTTGATGACTGCAAACGGCAGCGGTTTCGCACTCGTCTGTAATTTAATCAGTTCATCACAGTAATCCTGCGGCAAAAAATCCGGCCGCAGCGACATGATCTGCCCCAGCTTCACAAACGTCGGCCCCAGATCCTCAAGAATCAGGCGCATTTTTTCCGGGGTCATCCCATAAACAATCTCACGTCGACGCAAAACAGCGATCATCTCACGCAAGCGAGTCGGAGCGGCCGTGTATTCCAGCTTTTGATTTGCATTTTGGATTAAATTTCCCAGCATAAATGACCATCTCCCTTCAGATTTACTGTGATGCTAACAAGCTTCCGGCTACAAACCCGGCATAAAAAAAGGATACGGAGGGATTATCCCTCCGTATTGTGCTTTTACTTACCGTATTTTTCTGCGAGCTGCTGCTTTACCGTATCATTTTCCAAGTATTCATCATATGTCATCGCACGGTCGACAACGCCGCTTGGCGTAATTTCGATAATGCGGTTCGCTATCGTCTGAATGAATTCATGGTCATGGGATACAAACAGAAGCGTGCCGGTGAAAGCGATCAATCCGTCATTGAGGGCCGTAATGGATTCGAGATCGAGATGATTTGTCGGTTCATCAAGCAGCAGCACATTGGCCCCACTGAGCATCATCCGCGACAGCATACAGCGAACTTTTTCACCACCGGAAAGAACCGATGCCTGTTTCAAGCTTTCTTCCCCGGAAAAGAGCATGCGCCCGAGAAAACCACGGACAAAGGACTCATCCTGATCCTCCGAATACTGGCGCAGCCAGTCAACAAGGCTCAGATTTATGCCATCAAAAAATGCCGAGTTATCGACCGGCAGATAGGACTGCGTTGTCGTCACGCCCCACTTAAAGGATCCGGCATCGGGTTCCATTTCCCCCGCCAGAATTTTAAACAAAGCTGTTTTAGCCGGGCCATTAGGGCCAACAAAAGCAACCTTATCACCTTTTTTCAAGGTAAAGCTCACGTCATCGAGCAGCTTTTCCCCGTCAATTGTCTTGCTGATACCTTCAACCGTCAACAGCTGATCACCAGCTTCGCGATCCGGCTTAAAGGCAATGTACGGATAGCGGCGTGAAGATGGCTTAATATCATCCAAATTGATTTTATCAAGCATTTTCTTACGTGAAGTCGCCTGTTTGGACTTCGAAGCGTTCGCACTGAATCGCTGGATAAAGGTCTGCAGTTCTTTAATTTTTTCTTCTTTTTTCTTGTTTGCATCCTTCGACAGCTGCAATGCCAGCTCACTGGATTTAAGCCAGAAATCATAGTTGCCGACATAGAGCTGAATTGCTCCAAAATCGACATCCGCAATATGCGTGCAGACCTGATTCAGGAAATGACGGTCATGCGATACGACAATAACCGTATTTTCGAAATTTGCCAGAAAATCTTCCAGCCAGTTAATCGAAGCAATGTCCAGATGATTTGTCGGTTCATCAAGCAGCAGGATATCCGGATTGCCGAACAACGCCTGTGCCAACAGCACACGGACCTTTTCCTTCCCGCTCAGATCGGCCATTTTCATCGTATGCAGTTCTTCCATGATACCAAGACCATTGAGCAGACGTGCCGCTTCCGGCTCTGCATTCCAGCCATCGAGTTCAGCGAATTCACATTCGAGTTCAGAAACTCGCATGCCGTCTTCATCGGAAAAATCCGGTTTCATATAAAGCGCATCTTTTTCGTCCATGATTTCCACCAGGCGTTTATGCCCCATCATGACCGTTTTAAGCACTTCATAATCATCAAATTCATAATGGTTCTGCTTGAGCACAGCGAGTCGTTCTCCCGGTGTGATATCAATGCTGCCATTTGTCGGTTCAATATCACCGGATAAGAGGCGCAAAAAAGTAGATTTACCGGCACCATTGGCTCCGATCACACCATAGCAGTTTCCTGGCGTAAATTTTATATTGACGTCTTTAAACAATACCCGTTTCCCAAATTGGAGGGTCAATCCGTTTGTACTAATCATAAGTTACGTTTCACAGTCCTTCATTATAGAAATTTTCATATACATCATTTCAGCATATACCAATTTATTTTAGCATATTCTCTAGGCCACGTCTACTTTTCCATGTCAGAAAAACAGAGTGCAAAGCAAACTGCTGCACTCTGTTAAGAAAAACAAATTTATGGAAATTATTTACGCAAAATGCTTTCGTAAATCTGCAAAATGCTTTCCCCATAGCTGTCGCCGGGAACTGCCCAACGTCCGTTAAGTCCGGACCAGGTACCGATCGTCGATGAAGCATATACTGACCGGACAAGATCATAACGAGGGTCGACTACCTCAACGGCCGGACGTCGTGTCGATGCATATGCCAGTAAATGCTGAATATGCGCCCGAACGCCAAGCTGTGAGGACGGAAAATATGCCCCTTTAACCTGTGTGCTCGTCGTACCCAATCCACAGTAATTATTCTGATCCGGCGTCACTGTGCCGCCATAACGGAAGTACCCGGTTTCCTTTAATGCCTGAGCAAAAGCAACATCCGGGCGAACGCCCTCCCGCATGCCTTCCTCATAATAATAATCTACCAGTTTATCCGGCGGCACCATAAGTGATGGCAATGGATTGACACTAAGCAGGTAGCGGACACATTGCTCTTTTGTGGCAACCGGTGCCCCCAAAATTGCATCCTCGCCAAGCGATTGCACTACCGGCGGAGTCTGGCGTGAACGCTTGAGATCTGTCAGCAACTTTTGAATCCGCTGCTCCCGCGATACTTTATGTCCGGCATGACTTGCCGTCTGTTTTGCCACGGCTGGCTTTATACTCTCGGTATCCTGAGTCTGTCTTAGTTTTGCCTGCCCATCGGCCGGCAAACCCACGGCGATCAAACTACTGATAAGCATTGCCATCCATCTTTTTTTTCCGAACCTGCACATAGGATCACCTCTGTTTTAGAACTATCAGTGGCCCATAAAGCCCAACTGAATGATAAAGAGTACCATAAACAAATACATCAACGGATGAACCTGTCTCGCCTTGCCGCGGAAAATCTTCAGCAACGGATAGACGATAAAGCCGACACCAACGCCCGTCGTGATACTATAGCTCATCGGCATCATGAAGAGGGTTAAAAATGCCGGAACAGCTTCTTCCATATCGTTCCAATCGATCAATTTCAATCCATTCATCATCAAAAAGCCAACGATAATCAGTGCCGGAGCTGTCACTGCCGGAATCGATGCCAGCATCTGCGCGATCGGCGCACAAAACAGCATAAGTCCAAATAAAAGGGCGACAATAACGGAAGAAAAACCTGTGCGGCCGCCAGCGGCAACACCAGCACCCGATTCAACATACGAAGATGTTGGGCTTGTTCCCAGCAATGCACCAAAGGTGCTGCCAAAAGCATCTGCCAGCAGGGCCCCGCGAACATTCGGAAACTCACCATCCGCCTTGATAAGTCCTGCCTGCGAACCGATCCCCAGCATCGTTCCTGTCGTATCAAACAGGGTTACGATGAGGAATGTAAAGATAATTGCATATAAGCCGCCATCCAAAGCTCCCTGTACATCCATCTGCATAAAAGTATGTTCAAGGCCTGTCGGCAGGCTGAATAAGCTTGCCGGAACAACAATAAGCCCCTGGAAAAATGCAATAATAGAGGTCAGAATCATGCCGATAAACAAAGCACCTTTTACATTGTTCACCATTAAAACCAAACTGATCAAAAGCCCGATAATACTGAGAAAGGTTGTTGGATCCGATAAGTTTCCCAAAGTCACAATCGTTGCCGGTGAGCTGATGACAAGCTTTGAACTTTGCAAACCGATAAACGTAACAAATAAGCCAATACCGGCACCAATGCCCTGTTTAAGGCTGGTTGGAATCGAATTGATCAATGCCTGCCTAAATTTGGTAAAGGATAATACTACAAAGATTGCCGAGGCAATAAATACCGTGCCCAAGGCCTGCTGCCAGGCAATGCCCATCCCGATGACTACAGCAAAAGCGAAATACGCGTTCATCCCCATCCCCGGAGCGATCGCAATCGGGTAATTCGCAAAAATCCCCATAATTAAAGTACCAATCATGCTGGCTACAATTGTAGCAATGAATACGCCATTAAAATCCATACCTGTTTTGCTGAGAATTGCCGGATTTACGATGATAATATATGCCATCGTGACAAAGGTTGTCAGGCCAGCCAGCGTTTCCGTGGAAAAGCTCGTATTTCTCTCGGAAAACTTAAACCATTCTTTCAAATTCAATGTTTCTGCCTCCTATAATACCAATAAATATATTGCAGCATACAAATCAAAAAAAAGCCTATAACTATTTCAGTTATAGGCTATCTTTTACCGATATATCCTACCCGCCTATTTTACCACAAATCATTGGCAAATTACATCGCAAGCAGAAAATATTTTCATTTTTCATTTGGTGCAGCCGCCTGTAAAAAAGATTCCAACTCGGCCTTATCCGGATAAGCGACCTGCGTGCCGCGCCGAGTGACGCTGATTGCAGCAAAGGCCGAGGCCCGTTTCATCGCCAGGACAACATCACCAGTCCGGACATATGTATCGGCAAAACAGCCAATAAATGCGTCCCCAGCCCCCGTTGTATCAACGGCTTCAACCTTATAAGGTGGTACGACTACCAGTTCATCTTTCGTCAGCCACATCGAGCCGCGAGACCCCATCGTTACGATAATATTTTTCAGTCCCCGATCCAGCAATGTCTGAGCAGCTGCCTTGATTTGTTCATTCGTATCCACCGGCATCCCCGTCAAAATAGAAAGCTCCGTCTCATTAGGAACAAAAAAATCACAGCGGCAGGCCCAATCGAGTGAAAGCTCGGCGCTGGCCGGGGCCGGATTCAGCAGTACGGGAATGTTTCGCTGATTGGCAAATTCAATCGCTGCATATACAGCGTCCAAATTGATTTCAAGCTGCAAAATCAGCAGACTGCATTCGCTTAAATCCTCCGCAGCCGTCTCAATGTCTGCTTTCGTCACATATGCATTGGCACCCTTATGGATTAAAATCCTGTTTTGGGAAGTTGATTCGACAATAACTGTGGCAATCCCATTGGCAATGCCGGCAACCGGCAAAACATGCTTCGTATCCACATGATAATTGACGAAATTCGCTAAGGATTTTTCGCCAAACATATCATCGCCGACCCGGGCCAGCATCATGACATCAGCTCCCAGGCGGGCAGCAGCAATCGCCTGATTAGCGCCTTTACCACCGCAGCCAAGGCCAAATCCCTTTACTTCCCGTGTCTCTCCCGGCAGCGGCATTTCATCTGTATAAGAAAGGATATCAAACATTACCGATCCGATTACGCCTATTTTCATTGTACCCGCCCCTCCGTTTTATCCGATTGAATGCCCGCGACGCTGTCGCGTTCAATGAGTTCATTGCAGATTTCCGTTTTTGTCTTTATTTCATTATTCGTCCTGATCAGCCGCAAAAGCCGCCGCACGGCCAGCTGACCGAGTTCTTTTTTAAACACCCGCACCGTAGTCAGGGCCGGGGTGAACACACTGCAGAAATTTATATCATCAAACCCGATGATCGATACATCTTCCGGTATTCGATAGCCATTTTTTTGCAGTGCCTTCATGACACCAAGGGCGATCATATCATTGTCGGCAAAAAAAGCTGTCGGCAGATCGCATTTTTGCTGCAGCATACGATCAAAAGTCTCATAGGCACCGTCAATTGCCGGTGGCACCTCAAAGACATCCCGGGCCTGCAGCGCAAGCTTACTGACCTCAAGCCCCCGCAGATAGCCCTCTTCCCGCTGCTGAAAATTTTTAATTCTCACGCTGCCCTTGAGATAGCCAATGCGCTTATGACCGAGCTTCGCCAAATGGACAACTGCCTGGCAGACAGAATCCCGATTGTTCATCAGCACCGCATTAAAGGATAAATTTTCAAACCAGCAATCAAGCAGGACCAGCGGGACGGAGGCCTTTTGAAACACAGCTGCATCCGTTTCATTTAATTCCGTACCGACGAGCAGGATGGCTGCCGTTGGGTCATTCAATAACTCCTGGACCCGTTCTTCATAATCCGCCCGGCGACGATAAAGGTTGACGATCGTCGTCTCATAACCTGATTTCCGGCTTTCATTTTCTACACTCTCCATCAGTACAGAGAAAAACGGCGAATCAGAAAAGACTTCCCCGCTGTCGCGATACGTGACGAGTTTTATCTTTCGTATTTTATTTTCCGTGATATAGCCATGCTCCCGGGCAATTTTCAAAATTTGCTCGGCAGTTTCGCGATTCACACCACTTTTATTATTTAAAGCATTTGAAACAGTTGCCAGGGAAAATCCGGACAATTCACTTATTTTTTTTAAATTTATCTTCATCCTTATCCCCCCCGCAGTCTATTCTAAACCAAGCAATTAAAAATCGCAAACAATTCTTTATATTCTTCCTTAACGCAACGAAGCTCCTGTTTTATGCAGGGAAGGCCACTCCGGCACGAAGAATAATATTCGGATACGGCGTAAATTCCCCTGTCCGGATAGCAAATCGAACCTGGGCTGACATTTCTTTTAATGCCGTATGTTCGATAAATTCTCCCGGAGTCTGCTGCATTTTCCCTTCAATATAAGCCAATAGCTTAGGGTTTTTTGCCTTAATCTCCTCAGCCAGTGTGTAAAACTCAATTTCAGTATCTTCCAGTACGGCGTCAAGAACCTGGCAAAATGTCGGGACCCCGCCGCAAAGTGCCAGGTCAACTACCGTCACGCCAGGGGGAATTGGCATGCCGGCATCGCCGATCATAAACAAATCTTTATGTCCAAGAGCAGCAATGAGGCCTGACAGCTGCGCGTGTAAAATTCCATGTTTTTTCATAATTCTCTACTCCTCTACGCTTAAGATTCCGTTTCGTTTTTTGCTTCGTTTCTAGCCTGTAAAGCCATTTTCGCTTCCATATTGCGCTGGAATTGGTCAACAATAACGGCCAGAATAATGACCAGCCCTTTGATGATCATCTGCCAGAATTCGGAGACTCCGCACATAACCATGCCGTCCGAGATAACCCCGATGACAAACGCACCGATTATAGTTCCGCCAATCGTTCCAATGCCGCCCATCATCGATGTGCCGCCGAGGACAGCCGCAGCAATGGCATTCATTTCCCAGCTTTCACCTGAGGCCGGATGGGCCGCTTCAAGCTGGGATGCCGTTATAATGCCGACAATTGCCGCACAGACACCGGAAAAAATATACACGAGAATTTTAACTTTATCGACTTTAACCCCTGACAATTTAGCAGCCTTCTCATTGCCGCCAATCGAAAATATATGCCAGCCAAAGGTCGTTTTCTTCAGTAAAATACCAGCAATAATGGCAATCACAGCCAGAACAATCGCTCCAATCGGTATGCCCATTAAGCGACTGCCAAAGAAGGTAAAACCGACATTGCCAAGGGCCTCATTGCCAATGATATTTGAGTACGTTGCCCCGCTTGAATGGAGCATGGCAAATCCACGGGCAATATACATGGTCCCTAACGTTGCAATAAACGGAGCTACCCCAAATTTGGTAATCGTCAGCCCGTTAATCAGTCCCACGATGGCCCCAACAAGAATGGTAAACAGTATGACTAGCGGCACGCTGAAATATAGAGTGACATCAAACATTTGCAGCGTAATGCCTTTTTGAATCATCCCACCGGCAACCATCCCGGCCAAACCGACAACAGCTCCGACCGATAAATCAATGCCGCCGGTAATAATGACATAGGTCATGCCGATTGCCAAAATGCCATACAGTGCAACATGCTTGGCCAGCAATAAAAACGTATTGGCTGATAAGAAATTCGGCGTAGCCAGACTGAAGAAAATCAGCAACAGTGCCAATACGATCATCGTCCGCCCCTTGAGCAACATCATTGCCAGGGAATGATCTCCCTGTTTTTTATTTAGCTTTGCATCCATGGAAATCCCATCCTTTATTTTCACGATAGCTACATCCTTTCCTGTCCCTGCATGTTCCGATCGACATCAAGAAGCTGTCCGTCCAGTATCATGACCCTGATATGATGCCAGCACAAGCTTATCTTCAGTGATTTCCGCCTTCGGCATTTCGCTGGTCTTTATCCCATTGGACAAGACGACAATGCGGTCAGCAATCGCCATGATCTCCTGTAGTTCAGAGGATATCACAACAATCGACAACCCCTGTTCCGCATAACGCTGAATGATTTCAAATACTTCCGTTTTCGCCCCGATATCAATCCCGCGGCTCGGCTCATCCAGCAGTAAAATCTGAGGATCTGTCAATAATCCCTTGCCAATAACGACCTTCTGCTGATTGCCACCGGAAAGAGAGAGGATCGGCAGATTCTTATCCGCCACTTTGATGTGAATATCCTTGATTTCCTGCTCTACTTTTTCCGCTTCCTTTTTTTCATTGAGGAAAATGGCCTTGGCATAATTTTTCAGGCTCGATAAGGATATGTTTTTAGCGATATTCATCGTCTGTACCAAACCCTCACGCTGCCGATCTTCCGGCACCAGAGCAAAACCATGCTGAATCTGCTGAGAAACATTTTTAATTTTGATTGCTTCGCCGCGAACTTTTACCATTCCCGTATGCTCGGGTCGCAACCCCATAATGCATTCAAAAATTTCGGTGCGGCCGGAACCCATCAAGCCGTAAATCCCCAGAATTTCGCCTTTGCGCAGATCAAAACTGACCGCGTCGAGCAGATAGCCGCCTCCCTTTTTGGGCAGCGTAAGATTTTCCACTTCCAGCACTTTTTCCCGCTGACTCCAGTCAACCGCTGTTTTTCGCTGCGGATACACCTTGCCTTTGCCAACCATCTGTTTGACAATCCAGGAAATATCGATGTCTTTAACCGCCGAGGCGGCCACAAAGCGGCCATCGCGCAGAATTGTCACATAATCGCCAATCTGCATGATCTCTTCCAGCCGATGAGAAATATAAACGATTGAAATTCCATCAGCCGTCAGCTCCCGCATGATCTTAAACAGGACCTGAACTTCCTGGGCACTGAGCGACGAAGTCGGTTCATCCATAATCAAAATCTTCAAATCATCCTGAACAAGATTTCGGGCAATTTCTATCATCTGCTGCTGTCCGACTCGCAGATCGCCGACAATGGTATGCGGGCTTATCGGATGCTCCAGCTTTTTCATGATTTTTTCAGTCAGCTCAATATGTTTCTTGTTGTCGAGGCCAAAACGATATTTCGTCTGTTCCCGCGACATAAAGATATTTTGATAAACATTTAAATTGGGGAACAGGCTCAGTTCTTGATGAATTATGCCTATCCCGTGCTGTCTGGCATCGGTAACCGTCTTAAAGCAGACCTTTTTCCCTTCCATATAGAGGTCCCCGGCTGACTCTTGTTCAATCCCGGCAATAATCTTCATCAGTGTTGATTTCCCGGCCCCATTTTCGCCAATCAATACATTGACTTTGCCACGATGAACGTCGAAGGAAACTTCATCAAGCGCTTTGGTGCCCGGATAAATTTTTGATACTTTTTCAGCATGGAGGCACACATCGGCCGCCATCTCAAATTGTTCTCCCATACGCTCGCCTCCTACTGCACGTTGAGCTCTACCGGTGTGATCAAAATTTCATCCGGTTTATCGACACTAAAACAACCGACAAATTTCACAGTTTTGCCCTGCATTGATTTTAAATCCTGCTTGCCAATTACCGTTTTATCAATTACATCATGAATGCTTTGGGACACCTTGGCCCAGTCTACCTGATTTTTATAATCCTCGTATTTTATGAAATCCAGGCTGTCACGCACTGCTGACCCCTTATATACACTGCCAATCTGCAAACTTATGATTTTGGGTCCGGCATAACCATCAAGCTGCACTTTCATAAAACCGGCTTTCTTTTCCTGGTTGACTTCCGTGACCTTGCCCTGGCCTTTGACCACATAGCTCAGTTCGCCCTTGGTCCCCATCGAATATTTGCCATATTTTCCCGCTAAAGCTTTTAAATCTCCATTGGATTCGGTCAAAAACTGCGGCAAATCCACGGCCTTTTTTTCCAGTTCAGGAAGCGCTTGCGAATCCCATATGCCAGCTACATTATCAGCCGCATTAAAGGCCACCTTACCGGTCAGTTCCCCTTCATGGCCAATCTGCACGACTTTAACGCAGCCCGTCAGGGACAACATCATGGCCAGACAAGCAATTATTATGATACCTGCACGTTTTTTCATCGCTGGATTCTCCTATTCTCTCTGCCGGCAACCATTAGGGCTGGGAGGGCACAGCCCTCCCCAGCCAGTTGCCTTCTGCTATTCTTTATAGACGAAAGCCTTGAGTTTATCAACATTTTTTACCGTGATGGCAATGCAGTCAACGAGTTGCTTTTCTTCCAAACCTGTTTTTCCTTCTTTGAGATATTTATCGGCTTGCTGTACAGCCATTTCAGCAATCAGAGCCGCCTGCTGCAAAGCAGTACCAGTCATCGAGCCATCTTTAATGGCGGCAGCGGCTTCATCAGAACCATCAACGCCGATTACAGCAATATCTTTGAGTCCGGCATTTTTGATGGCAGCAACTGCGCCCATTGCCATCGTATCATTGCCGCAGATAATCCCTTTAATGTCCGGGTTGGACTGAAGAATTGTTTCTACTTTCTGGTATGCTTCTGTCTGTTCCCAGTTTGCAGTCTGCTGTGCTACCATTTTTAAGCCGGAATATTGGTCGATAACTTCATGGAATGCGCTAGAACGTACACCGGCATTTGTATCGGATTCTTTGCCCAGCAGTTCAGCATAAGTACCTTTTTCGCCCATTTTTTCTACAAATACTTCAGCAATTGCCTTAGCACCCTGGTAGTTGTTGGCGACAATCTGTGAAATTGCAATACCGCTGCCATTGATCTCACGATCAATCAGGAACGTAGGAATGTTGGCATCGCGGGCTTTCTGCACAGCAGCTACCGTTGCATCAGCTCCGGCATTGTCACAGATAATGGCCGCAGCCTTATCTGAGATTGCATTTTCAAACAGTTCTGCTTGTTTTGTTGCATCGTCGTCGTGTGATACCGTTTTTACTTCATAGCCAAGCGCTTTTGCTTTAGCTGTGGCTGCATCCGCTTCCGTTTTAAAGAACGGATTGGAATGGGACGGCGTAATGATGTAAATAATTTTTGAACCGCCACCCGTGAGTGCTTTTGCTTCCTTAGTCGGGGTCGAAGATGATTTCTCGGCTGGTTTGCTGTCCCCGCCGCAGCCGGCAAATAAGATTCCGGCCAGACATACTGATAAAACCATGGCTACCACTTGCTTAAACTTTTTCATAACCCTTTTTTCCCCCTCAAATTTATTTGGAAACCTTTATGACTTATCAGGCTTTGCCTGTTAAATCCAACTACGCATGATGCAGTGTCTGCGACACCGCTGCCTGCCAGCCTCGTTTTTTCAACTCCCGCTGCTTTGCGGGCATCTGCGGCTGATATTTTTCATGTCCAATATGTTCAAATATTGTTTTTTTATCATACAGACCAATGGCTATGCCAGCTGCATAGGCAGCCCCCATTCCCGAAAGCTCTTCAACGACCGGCACCTGCACCGGAATGGACAGAAGATCCGCCTGAAACTGCATCAAGTAACGATTCTTCGTCGGGCCGCCATCCGCCCGCAACTCCTGAATCGCAATTCCGGCTTCGCACTGCATCAGGGTCACAATATCATCAATCTGATAGGCAATGCTATCAAGAGCTGCCCGCACAATCTCATTTTTCCCCGTCACTCGTGTCATTCCGGTAAGCAACGCCGTCGCTTCACTATCCCAGTGCGGGGCCCCCAGCCCGGTAAAGGCAGGCACCAGATAGGATTTGTCCTGTGAATTTGAATCTTCAGCCAATTCTGCGGTTTCAGCGGCCGAAGCAATCAGCCCAAGGCGATCCTTCAGCCAGCTTATAACCGCTCCGGTATAATTTATATTTCCCTCCAGCACATATTCCACGCTGCCATCAAAGGACCAGGCCAGGGAGGTTACCAGCCCGCCGGTGCTGAAGATGGGTTTGTCGCCAATATTCAGCATGACAGAAGAACCTGTTCCATATGTAGCCTTTACCATTCCCGGCCGGCAACACTGCTGTCCAAAAAGCGCCCCATGTGAATCTCCCAAAACGGCTCGAATCGGAATCGGAGCTTCCAGCCAGCCGTCAAAATCCGTCTCCCCATAACTGGCATTGGAATCGCAGACCTGCGCCAGACAATGTTCTTCAAGGCCAAAGCTTTGGCAAATACCCGCATCCCACTGCAATGTTCTTATATTAAACAACTGGGTCCGTGACGCATTAGAAAAATCCGTTTTAAAATGCTGGCCCTTGGTAAGTTTATATACGAGCCAAGTGTCAATTGTTCCCATACATAGGTTCTTTTGGGACATAAGCGCAGACGCATTTTTTACATTTTCCACAATCCAGGCGAGCTTTGCCGCTGAAAAATAAGGTGACAGCGGCAGCCCCGTCGCTGCTTTTATTGTTTCCGCCAAACCGTCTGCCGCCAGCCGGCGGCAGATTTCTTCGCCACGTGCGCACTGCCAGACAATTGCCTGGTAAATCGGCTCACCGGTTTCACGATTCCAGGCCAGCGAGGTCTCGCGCTGATTGCTTATTCCCACTGCTGCAAGCTGCGCCTTATCAATTCCGGCTTGTTCCACAGCCTTTTTGGCTACCATCAATACATTGTGATAGATATCGACCGGATTGTGTTCGACCCAGCCCTTTTCATTGATAATCTGCTCATGTGCCTGATCAGCACGAGCGACAAGCCGTCCCTGCTGATCAAACACCATACCCTTGGTCCCCTGTGTACTCTGGTCAATTGCTAAAATGTATGTTCCCGGCATCCTATATCAGCTCCATAATCTTCTGCGCAATTCCCGTGGCATTTAATCCATAGTGAGCGAATACTTCCGCTGATTTTCCTGTAATAACAGGTTCATCCGGCAATGACAAATTTACCACTTTCCTCGGATGATGCTCGGCAACAATCTGGCTGACCATTGCCCCCAGCCCCCCCGCTTTTACATGTTCTTCGACGGTAACAAGCAGTTTTGTCTCCGCCGCGGCTTTCCGTACGGCTTCCTCATCCATTGGCTTGAGGCAATACATATCAAGGACTCGGGCCTCTATTCCATTATTCGCCAAAAGTTCGGCAGCTTCCTTGGCCGCCAGGACCATTTCTCCGCAAGCAACAATCGTCACATCCTGACCATCCCTGACAAGTACCGCCTTATCCATCGCAAACGGCACAGCTCCTTCTTCATAAACAGGATCTACGGCATTACGTCCAACGCGGACATAAGCCGGCAATTTATCTTTTAGCAGGGAACGGATCAGGCAGCGCGTCTGCAAATGATCGCTCGGCAAATATACCCTCATATTAGGAATGGAGGCCATTACCGCAATATCATTCGTCGAATGATGTGTCATTCCCAACGCGCCATAACTTACGCCACCGCTGATTCCTATCAAAGTTACATTGGTGTTGGAATAAGCGACATCTACCTTGGCCTGTTCCATGCTGCGGGTGCTCAAAAAACTGGCCGGGGACACCGCAAATACTTTTTTCCCGCAGCTTGCCAGGCCAGCACTAATCGATACCAAATTCTGCTCAGCAATTCCGACTTCGATAAACTGCTGCGGTCTTTGTTCAGCAAAATTTGTCATAGATGCCGACCCCCGGGAATCGCTGCAAAGAACGACAATATCCTTATCCGCTACGGATTCTTCAAGCAGAACATTGCAGATTTCCTGCTTATTTGCAATTTTATTCATAGCAAAATCCCCCTCTGGTTCAATTCCAGAATCGCTTCATTGTATTCTTCGTCCGTAGGCACGCGATGATGCCATCCTGCCTTGTTTTCCATCAGGGAAACACCACAG
Organism: Selenomonadaceae bacterium; assembly: GCA_051653465.1. Taxonomy (GTDB): domain Bacteria; phylum Bacillota; class Negativicutes; order Selenomonadales; family Selenomonadaceae. The sequence goes on from JBOFWE010000208.1 coordinate 17,372, forward strand.
CCTTTTACTGTATTGGCAATAATAACCGTTGGTCTTCCTTTCGTTGCTTTCGCTTCCTCAACGGCCTTATCAATTTCATCGACATCATTGCCTTCGATTGAGATAACATGCCAACCAAAGGCGGCCCATCGTTCTTCCTGACGCTCCTGTCCCATCACAGCTTCCGTCGTTCCAGAAATCTGCAGGCGGTTGCGGTCAACAAATGCTGTAAGCTGATCAAGCTTGTAATGACCACCAGCCATAATACCTTCCCAAACAGAGCCTTCCGCCATCTCACCATCGCCAAGAACAACATATACACGGTATGGCTTCTGGTCCATTCGAGCCGCCAGTGCCATGCCAACTCCAACAGAGAGTCCATGTCCTAAGGACCCCGTATTCATCTCAATCCCATTGATTTTATTATTCGGATGCCCAATATATTTTGAGCCATATGTCGAATACGTCTGCAAATCTTCCCGCGGGAAAAATCCCCGATCTGCCAGGACGCAATAAAGTGCCTCCACAGAATGCCCCTTGCTCAGGACAAAGCGGTCACGGGCCGGATCCTCAGCATTGTGCGGATCTATGTTCATATGCTTATAATATAGCGCAACCAGGATATCGGTTACACTGAGATCCCCGCCAATATGGCCGGCTCCGGCGTGATGGACTAAGGCTACAATATCCTTGCGGATCTCATATGATTTTTTCTTTAAGTCAACCCCTGTTGTCATTGTTATTCCCCCCTCAGATAGGCTTTAACCTCTTCTTCAATCGGGTCATACAGATCCGGTTTTATGCCAATGTATTTGCAGGCTTCATAGAGAATCGGCACAACATTTTTATGAATGCCAACGCAATGATGAATATACGGCCCGGTGACTATTTTTTCTTCCAACCGCTTAATATTTTCCACTTCGACCCATAGATACGTGCCCATGCACCTTGGCCCCTCTACACCTTTGGCCGTTCCGAGCAGGATAGAGTATTCGCCGTTATCGCCATCAAAGCGGCACAAGCTTACCTCTCCGTGCTTTGTCTCTGCTGTTATGCTGCCCGGATAATCAAATGCCAGCGGGTACGTAAGTTTCGGCTTTTCCTTGGCCAGTGAAATCGGCCAAGGGCCGCAGTGCTGTAAAAGCTCACCATTTTCGATATCTGGATGGCGAATGGTCCAATCGGCAAAAAAGGATCTTGTTTCATCCATTCCGGCAGCTTCGACCATCAGCGCAGTTATCGCTCCATGAATATCCGTCTCACAGACAACCGGAATTCCTTCGTCATTGAGCAGCGCATTGGCTGCACACGGCATTACTCCGAGTTCCGTCTGCAGCGCATTCCAGCACTGAATCCCAGCCGCATTGCAGCCATATTTTTTGATCAAGCCTGACATCGCAACTTTTAGTGCCGCCACGTTTTCAAGTTCCCCGTCCGTAATCCGGATCTCCAGGTGCTCGCGCATATATGCCATAACCTGCTCAACTTCCCGGGCATCCTGTTTCGCTGCTTTAACAGCCTCTGTCAGTTCGGTCATGGGAATTGGCGCCAATTGAATGTTAAACCGTTCCAGAAGCTCGCCTTCATTGCACATGGTCGACCAAAAATCAAAAGGCCGGGTTGAAATTTGTAGAATTCGAATGTTCCGGAATGTTTTTACTACGTTGCATATCGCCAAAAAATCCCTGACTCCGCGTTCAAAGACTGGATCTTCAAGTCGGCAGTTCGTCAGATATGTAAATGGAACTCTGAACCGGCGCAAGACCTTACCAGTGGCAAACAAGCCGCACTGGCTGTCGCGCAAGCGAATTCCATCTTCATCGGGGCGCTCATCCAGCGGGCCCCACAATAGCACTGGAACGTTCAGCTCCTTTGCCAGTCGGGCACATAGATATTCAGTACCAAAATTACAATGCGGTAAAAATAATCCATCTATTTTTTCTTTTCTGAATTTTTCCGTTATTTTTACCCGGTCTGCCTCATCATACAAAAGCCCCTCATCATTGATATCACTGAGATCGACAAACTCTATTCCCAGCTCTTCCAGCTTTTTAAGTGTCAACCCACAGTACTTCACTGCATCCGGCGCACTGAAAATACTGCGTCGCGTCGGTGCTACCCCTAATTTTATAACCGCCATCCCAAACCCCTCCATTTTTTAAATCTAAAAAATTTTCTCATATTTAAAATTATTATATTTATTTTCCATAAATGATAAATTCTTCTCTTAAAACAATTTTATTATAATCCTTGTCTGTAAATTTTTCAACTAAAATTTTATAAAATAATATAAATTTTTTTTAAAAAATATCTAATTTTCCTATTGTTATGATTTTATAGCGATTGTTTTTCGTTTTTTCACAGTAAATATTTTATTATTTATTATCATTATGTATTATCACCTAAAAACATCTATAAAATTTTATATAAAATTTTATAGATGTTTTTAGGTGATAAAAAAGTCCAACCGCATATAAATGTATACGGCTGGACTTTGCTTTTGTCTTCCTCTTATGTCAAAATTCCAATATCGCCTTCAGCAGGGAGAAAGAAAGGAGGAACTCCTGCTCGTTCTTATCAACAGCTTTAGTGGATAAGCTGTTGATAAACCGTGTATAAACTATAAAATACAAGTAATTCATCCACAGATATTTTCTTATACTGTGTATAAGTCATAACTTAAACACGGTGGTAACAGTCCACTTTGTTTTAACCGGACAAAAAAAACCCTGCCTTCCGGCAGGGCATGTGTTCAACCAGCAACTTTCTATCCTCCCAGGGCGTTTCCACCCAAGTACTTTCGACGTTTAAGTGCTTAACTACTGTGTTCGGTATGGGAACAGGTGGGACCACTTAGCTATCGTCACTGGATTAACCGGCAACTTCCTATCCTCCCAGGGCGTTTCCACCCAAGTACTTTCGGCCTCTGAATGCTTAACTACTGTGTTCGGTATGGGAACAGGTGGAACCATTCAGGCATCATCACCGGATAT
>JBOFWE010000209.1:0-1717 GCA_051653465.1 Selenomonadaceae bacterium
TAATCGGCTGTTCCGCGGCAATACGCTTGGTAAAGATGCTGATCACGCCGCCTTCACCGCCATCGCCCTGACGCTCCCCATACACGTTAGAAAAGCGCAGCACCATATATTCCAGCCCAAAGAAGCGCTGATAGAGATCTAGATACTGCTCCACCGTCACCTTGCTGAGCCCATAAAACGACTGCGGCTTCACGGCAGCCGTCTCCTTGATTGGCAGCTCATCGGCATCGCCATAGGCCGCAGCGGTTGACGCAAATACGATACGGCGCACCTTGCTTTTCCTGGCGGCCTCCAAAAGATTTACGGTCCCGCCAATGTTGATTCCCTGGTCCGCCTGTGGATCCCTTATGGACGCATCTACCATGGTCTGCCCCGCCAGATGAACCACCATATCAAACTGCTGCTCAGCAAATACAGCCGCCAGCTGCGGATCACGAATATCCATTTCAATCAATTCTGCCCCAGGCGGCAGGTTTTCCCGCAGCCCGGTAGATAAATTATCAAGGGCCACCGCTTTACAGCCCTTTGCCAGCAACAGCCTCATCAAGTGCGAACCGATAAACCCAGCCCCACCTGTAACAAGTACTTTCATATCCTCATCCCCAATACTAGTCTTAAAAATAACCCAATCAGCTTTGCCTATTGCAATCAGCAAGCTCTGCCAGATAGCGGCGCAAGGCATCCTGCCATGAAGGCAGCCGCGAAAAACCCGCCTGATCGAGACTTTTTTTGCTCATTCGCGAATTTTTCGGCCGCACAGCCTTCGTCGGATACTCCTCTGACCCCACCGGAAAAACCTTCACTGGCATTTGCGCCTGGTCAAATATTTCCTGAGCAAACTGGGCCCAGGAGCAAATCCCTTCATTGGAAGCCTGGTAAACTCCATAGCGATCCGTGGCCGCCATATCACATAAAAGCCTCGCCAGATCGACCGTATAGGTTGGCGAGCCCACCTGATCGCCGACAATCGTCAGCTTCGTCTTGCCTTCACCGAGTTTTAACATCGTCTTGATAAAGTTTCTCCCATGAATGCCAAACACCCAGGAAACCCGCACGATGAAATGCTCTGCCAACACTGCCTGCACAGCCTCTTCTCCAGCCAGCTTTGAACGGCCGTAGACATTCTTCGGTCCTTTGGCAGCATCTACCTCGTAAAAACGATCCCCATCACCGGGGAAGACATAGTCCGTGCTGATGTAAAGCAGCTTACTTTTTATATCCCGGCAGATTTCAGCGATATTTCGCGTTGCGGCCGCATTCACCTGCTGGCACAGCTCCGGTTCCGACTCCGCCTGATCTACCGCCGTATAAGCTGCGCAGTGAATCACAATATCCGGCGCCCAGCCTTCGACAAAACTTCGCACAGCGGCAAAATCCGTAAGGTCAAACTCTGCCCGGCTGACGCCGAGGCATTCTATTTTTCTGCTTTCAAGCTCACGAACCACATCGTAGCCGAGCTGTCCGCCATATCCCGTAACAAGAACTCTCATAGAAAATCATCCTTCCAAATAAAAACCGCTTACAACCTGTCTGCCAGCCACTGAACCAGTGGGTAGGAATAATATTCATCATTAACGGCCTTCCAGCAGGCGTAGATCGAAGCAAAAAACCAGACCAGCCCGATGAGCAGCAGCAAGGGTATCAGCAAAATACCAACGAGTAAAAAGGACAGAACCCCCACGACTGTTGAGGCAATAACAATGCAAAGGTGCATACA
>JBOFWE010000210.1:0-3369 GCA_051653465.1 Selenomonadaceae bacterium
CGGCCGCAACTAAAAATATCGCTGAAATCTGCCGGGATATAAAGAGCAAGCTGCTTTATGTCAGCACAGACTATGTATTCCCCGGTGATGGGGATCATTTTTATGAAGTAGATGCTGCCAAAGGACCGAAGAATGTCTATGGCCGTTCAAAACTTGCTGGCGAAGAGGCTGTGCTGGCCGTGCTGGCAGAATATTTTATCGTACGGGTTTCCTGGGTGTTTGGCATTCATGGGAGAAACTTTATCAAGACGATGTTAAAACTTGGTGAAGGCAAAACAAAACTGACGATTGTCGGCGATCAGGTGGGATCGCCAACCTATACGGTCGACCTGGCGAGGCTTTTGTGTGACATGGCGGCCACGGATCGCTACGGAGTGTACCAGGCATCCAATGAAGGGGTTTGCTCCTGGGCCCAGTTTGCTCAGGAAATATTTGATCAGGCGCAAATGCCGGTGAAGGTTTTTCCGGTGGGGTCAGAGGAGTACCCAACGAAGGCTGTGCGGCCGAAAAATTCGCGAATGAGCAAAAAAAGTCTCGACCAGGCGGGTTTTTTGCGGCTGCCTTCCTGGCAGGATGCCTTGCGCCGCTATCTGACAGAGCTTGCTGATTGCAATAGGCAAAGCTGATAGGGTTATTTTTAAGACTAGTATTGGGGATGAGGATATGAAAGTACTTGTTACAGGTGGGGCTGGGTTTATCGGTTCGCACTTGATGCGGCTGTTGCTGGCAAAGGGCTGTAAAGCGGTGGCACTGGATAATTTATCTACCGGACTGCGGGAAAACCTGCCGGCCGGGGCCGAATTGATTGAAATGGATATTCGTGATCCGCAGCTGGCGGCTGTATTTGCTGAGCAGCAGTTTGATATGGTGGTTCATCTGGCGGGGCAGACCATGGTAGATGCGTCCATAAGGGACCCGCAGGCGGACCAGGAAATCAACATTGGCGGGACCGTAAATCTTTTGGAGGGCGCCAGGAAAAGCAAGGTGCGCCGTATCGTATTTGCGTCAACCGCTGCGGCCTATGGCGATGTAGATGAGCTGCCGATCAAGGAGACGGCTGCCGTGAAACCGCAGTCGTTTTATGGGCTCAGCAAGGTGACGGTGGAGCAGTATCTGGATCTCTATCAGCGCTTCTTTGGGCTGGAATATATGGTGCTGCGCTTTTCTAACGTGTATGGGGAGCGTCAGGGCGATGGCGGTGAAGGCGGCGTGATCAGCATCTTTACCAAGCGCATTGCCGCGGAACAGCCGATTACAATTTATGGTGATGGCGAGCAGACGCGTGACTTTATCTATGCCGGTGACGTTGCTGCGGGCATATGGGGCGCCTTGCAGGCCGCAGACGTTAATATGGTCTGCAATCTGAGCACGCAGACGGAAGTCAGTCTGAATGAGCTTGTCGGGATTTTAACCAATGTGGCCGGCAGGAAAATTCAGCCGGTGTATGGCCCGGACCGGGCCGGAGATATCAAGCATTCGATGCTGTCGAATGGCCGGGCGAAAAAATATCTTGAGTGGAAGCCGAGGATGTCACTGGAAGAAGGCCTGCAGCGAACGTATATGTATTTTAAGCTGGACCAATGACCAGGTTCTTTGGAGACGAAAAAGCGGCTCAGTTGAGCCGCTTTTGCTGATTTTGTATCGTTTAGTTTTTGATGATCAAAGCCATAAAGCTGAGATTGCCGCTGGCGTCCTTGTTTTCGATGGCGTGCCCTTCGCCGCTCGGGCAAAACATGGTGTCACCGGCTTTGACGGCGACTTCCTGCCCATTGTCGCTGTAGAGGCCCTGCCCTTCAAGAATGTAGTAGGTTTCGCTTTCCCCGTGGTGTTCGTGATAGCCGAGGGAACATCCCGGCTCCAGGGTTACCCTGGCGTAGAGCCCGCATTTTCCGGCAAGTTCTTTTTCGCCGAGCAGTGGTTCAATAAATACGTGTCCCTTGCCGCCGGCGCGCTTTTCATAGCGGTTGACTGGTCGATCGTTAAATAATGGCATAATGGTCGCTCCTTTGGTTGTTTAGAGGTTTGTGATACTATGTATATAACATTAGTATTCGCGGCGAAGCCAGGGATTCCTTTTGCTGCGGGGCAAAATAAGAGGGAGTAGAGGGAGTGCTATGATTTACTTATTGAAATTCGGGGCAAGCTTTGTGCTGCCGCCGGGGATTTTTTTCTTGCTTTTTTTGGCGCTGGGAGTCTATGCCTGGCGTTGCCGGCAGAAATATCTGGGAGCCGCAGTGCTGTGTATGACCCTTGTTTTTTACTTATTGTCGACAAGTCTGGTCGCCGAGCAGCTGCTTGGCGGGCTGGAACGAATATATGAACCGCCGGTGGCTCCCGCCGGGGATGTGATTATTATGCTTGGCGGGGGGGCGCTGCCGGATACCCCGGATGTTGATGGTCTGGGGACGCTTTGCGCAAGCCCTGCCAATCGGCTTTTGACGGCAGTGCGCCTGCACCGGGAACTCGGGATACCGATTCTCGTATCGGGCGGTCAGGTTTTTGCTGACAGCGGACAGGAGGCCGTGATCGCGCGACGGATTTTGCTGAGTCTTGGGGTGGCGGAGCAAGATATCCTGGTGGAGGACCGTAGCCTCAACACCCGGCAAAATGCGGAGTTTTCCGCCCGGATTTTGCGCGAGCACGATTTGTCGCAGCCGATTCTGGTGACATCGGCGTTTCATATGGAGCGGGCGGTGTTGAACTTTTCGAAGCAGGGGCTTATGGTTATGCCCTACCCGGCCGATTATATGGTGAGCCGCGAGCAGAAATTTCATTATATCAAGCTCGCGCCCTCGGCAGCTTCGCTCCAGGGCACGGTAACGGTGCTGCAGGAGAAACTGCGGACTTTTGTGACGCGATATTTTGAATAGGCGGGAAGCTGCTTAAAGGATCGTTATATATTTAGATTGCGGGGATGTTTATGACAAAGAATTTAACGGAAGGAAACCCGGCAAAGCTTATTTTCTTTTTTACAATGCCGCTGATTATCGGCAATGTCTTTCAGCAGCTCTATGTGCTGGTTGATACGCTGATCGTTGGGCGGTTTCTTGGCGTCAATGCGCTGGCGGCAGTCGGCTGCACAGGTAGTTTGATGTTTTTTATGATCGGGTTTGTCATCGGTTTGACTACGGGATTTTCCATTTATACGGGACAGCGGTTCGGGGCCAAGGATGCGGCGGGGGTGCGTCAAAGCGCGGCGGCCTGCGCGCTGCTTAGTTTTGCCTCGGCGGCCTTGCTCACACTGGCAGGAGTGTTCTTTTCCCGGGATTTGCTGGTGCTGATGGAGACTCCGCCGGAAATTCTCGATATGGCCTGTTCTTTTATCGTGGTGATTTCCGGCGGCATCGGGGCCTTGGTACTCTTTAATAT
>JBOFWE010000211.1:0-1041 GCA_051653465.1 Selenomonadaceae bacterium
CTTGACGAAAAGCCGCAGCCGCAGCCGTAAGCAGATCTTCTTCCGTAACTCCTTTGTTGATGACATCGCGCAAGCGCTGTGTCCCGGCCTCCGGAGCAAAGGTCAAACCGCTTTTTCTGACCTGCTGCATTTTATGGGCAAGATCAATGGAAAAACTATCAATGCGCAAGGACGGCAAAGACAAACTGATTTTTGCATCTTTAAAATCAGCAAAAAGATCATCGACAAGCATTCCCAGACAGGAATAGTCTGCCGAGCTAAGCGAGGTAAGAGACATCTCATCGTAACCGGTTGAGGACTCCATAACTGCTGCCAGCTCCCGTAAGCGCTGCGGTGAACGTTCCCGAACCGGTCGATATGTCATGCCCGCCTGACAGAAGCGGCAGCCGCGCGTACAGCCCCGGAAGAGTTCGAGCATCAGCCGATCATGAACAATATCAATGTAAGGCACCACCGGCTTTTCAGCAAAGGTCACGGCATCCATATCTTTGACCACACGTTTATAAACGAGCGCTTTTGCCTCAGGAACAATCGGTTTAACTCCAATAACCTTGGCTCCATCATAAGTCACTTCATACAGTGATGGCACATAAATGCCTTCGATCTGCGCCGCCCGACGCAAGAATTCAGCACGGCCACCCGGGTACTGTGCCATTTTCCATTCAACAAACAGCTCTGTCAGCTCCTCGATGACCTCTTCACCCTCGCCAATAATAAACAGATCAAAAAATTCCGCTACTGGTTCAGGATTGTAAACACAGGGCCCGCCGCCAACAACAAACGGATCGCCGACTCCGCGTGCCGCACTCTGCAGTGGAATCTTTGCCAGATCGAGCATATTCAGGATATTCGTATAGATCATCTCATACTGCAAAGAAAAACCGACAAAATCAAAAGTTTTAACCGGACGAAAAGTCTCCAGTGACCAAAGTTCAAGATCTTCGCTGCGCATTTTTTCTTCCATATCAATCCAAGGCGCATAAACGCGTTCCGCTACCGTATCCTCACGGTTATTGAGTACCTGATACAGGATTTTCAATC
>JBOFWE010000212.1:0-1962 GCA_051653465.1 Selenomonadaceae bacterium
AGTTCTTCTTCACATTCAACCGCTTCCAGCAGACAGACAATCTCCTCCCGGGAAAGGCGATGTTCCCGCGCCGCACGCTCAATCAATTTTCGTTTATCCATAGCAAGGCTCCTTTCCCCGTCCGTCACCACATCGTGTAAAATCGGCAATGCCGCCGGATGGCGGCATTGTATTATTTCTTATTGTTTTTCTTTTTCTTTCCTGTATCATTCTTATGTACAAGATCCTCAGGCTTCACCTTGCCTTTTGTATGCTGCAGGACTTCCTCTTTATGCTGCTTTGCATAATCGATAACAGCTCCGAAAAAAATCCGATCCAGACTCTTGTCAGACATCGTTTTCAGATCACAGATCCGATTAGGATAGGTTGTCTCCAGCGCCGTCCCTGTGGAATCGAGATCTGCCGCCTCGGTGATCGTAACGGTCTGTTTTGCCAGATCAATCCGCGCGTATTCAGCCGCTCCGGCAAGGTCATCATAGCCATCCATATTCAGCATCTTCCACTGTCTTTTATCCTGCACATCCTTAATTTGCAGTGGATCATAGGTCTTTACAACTGCGACAACCAGTGTATTCTGGTCAATAAAGCCCTTTTCATCTACTGCAAAACACAGCTGTTCCATATTAAAATAGTAATTGGCCCTTGGGGAAGACTGTACCCACTTATAAATTGTATCCGGTACTGGAACTTGGGCCGCCGCCAGACCTCCGGTAAATGTCATGATTACCAGCCCCAGCAGCAGCGGCATAAATTTTCTCATTCGCATGCCTCCTCATATTTTACATAACTTATTTTGTTTCGCCTGTTATTGTCTTCTATATTATATATCATAATAGTTGACTTAAAGATTTGTCAATTCAAAGTAAAAAAAAACAGACCGAAACAATTCATCGGTCTATTTTCCCATTTTTTTCTGAAAACACCCTGTAGCAGTTTGCCGCTAATCGTTCTCCACCGTAAACTCATCGAGATTATAGGGTGTTTCCTGATATACATAATAATTGAGCCAATTGGCAAACAGCAGATTAGCCACACTGCGCCACTTCACAACCGGTGACTTTGAAGGATCATCTCCCGGATAATAATTGCACGGAATCTGCATCTGCATTCCAGCCAGTATATCACGGTCATATTCCGCTTTGAGCGTCATCGGATCGTATTCTGCATGACCGGTGATGAAAAATTGCCGTTTGGCCAGATTGGCGATCGCATATACCCCGCATTCCCCTTCGCCCTCGGCCATAATCGTCAATTCACGGACCTTTTCGATATCCTCCCGCCGGACCTCCGTATGCCGCGAATGCGGCACATAAAACTCATCGTCAAAGCCGCGAAATAGCTTTTCATGCTCCACCGTCAGATGATGCTTGTATACACCAAATACCTTGGGAACCACGGCATGCTTGGGCACGCCATAATGATAATACAGCCCAGCCTGTGCCCCCCAGCAGATATGAAAGGTCGAATAGGCATGCGTCTTGCTCCACTCCATGATTTCAGAGATTTCTTCCCAGTAGGCAACATCCTCAAAATCCATCTGCTCAACCGGAGCCCCGGTGATGATAAAACCATCATATTTTTTATGACGCACTTCGGCAAATGTCCCATAAAATTCCGTCAGGTAATCCTGGGAGGTATGCTGCGGCACATAAGACTCTGTATAAATAAAGTCGACTTCCACCTGCAGCGGTGAGTTCCCCAACAGCCGCAAAAGCTGTGTCTCCGTAGTAGATTTTATCGGCATCAGATTTAAAATCAAAATCTTCAGTGGGCGGATATCCTGCCGGTAAGCGCGGTCCGCATCCATCACAAAGATATTTTCTCCCTCCAGCACACTCGTTGCCGGCAAATTATTCGGTATTTTAATTGGCATACGTCAACCCTCCAATGTCTGACAAGCTCAAAAAAAGAACGCCCCTCAGAAAGGGACGTTCATATTCCCTCTCATCTCTCAGGAAAAAT
>JBOFWE010000213.1:0-6768 GCA_051653465.1 Selenomonadaceae bacterium
GTATTCGGGGTGATTTGATGGATAAAATAAAAGAATTTGTGCAAAAATATAAGGTGCTGATAATTGTCGGGACCTTTATTGTTTTGCTGGCCGGAGCCTATTTTATTGGCTGGCATCGGGCGACCACCACTGCCGAAAATCAGCAGCCAGTACAAATATCCCAGGAGCTGTTGGATGATACCAATGCCCTGCGGAATAAGCTTGATATTTCTGAGCAAAACGCCAAGCTGCTGCAAACAGCCCTTGATAAAGTGCAGGCCGGAAAGACGCAGCCGGTTGCTAATTATTATGTCACGGCTCCGACCGTAGAGAAAGCCGCGACGATCGTCGAAAAGCAGATTGCCGCCAATGATCCTACACTGCCACCAGCGGCCCTGGAAAAGACCGACAGGACCGTGGTGACGCCGATCACAAAAGATGCATCTGGGCAGGTGCTGCCGGCAGACCAGCAGAAAGTTGACGTCTATAAGATTGACCTGCGCAAAGATCACAGAATCAAGGCAGGGGTGACGGTCGTTGATAGTACCGCATACGGAACTATTGGCTATGAACAAGGGCGAGTTGAAGCTCTGGCACATTTCAGCGGGACAAATTTTAAGGGTGGCTCGGTAATGTATAATATCGCTGAGTGGTAGAAAAGCAAATAGATAAAATATAGATGCCCTGGCATTGGTACATAACGTATCAGTGTCAGGGCTTTTTTTATTTTTTTAAATAAAAAGGATAATTAGACTAAAAAAAGAATACTTTATTTCATATGCTTTTTAGGAGGTGTAATTATGAAAATTGTGAGTTTTAGAATTGAAAACTTTAAAAATTTATCTTTTGCCGAAAGCAATGAGGTAGATGATTTAATGGTTTTGGCTGGCCCTAATGGTGTAGGTAAATCAAGTGTTTTAGAGGCACTTGTTTTTTGGAAAGAGGCAATGTTTGGTAGTCGGAATGCGCAGTTTTTACAGTCTCAAAATTATATGAAATTTATCAGACGTGGTAGTAAAAGTGCTGCTATAACGGTAGCATTAAAGGTTGAAAAAGATGAGATTGAATATTGGAATGATATACATTTTAATGCGAACGGAAACGCCCAAACATTTTATAATCAACTTAATGAAGATAATTTAATGGCACCGATTGAAATGAATACTGAAGAAGCAATTTCAGCAAATGAAGTTGTCGAATGCAAAGTGAACATATTGAGTAATGGAAATCTTAGTATAGAGGGCGAAAAATTTAATATATTAAGAATGATAATGAAATATCCGGATAGATCAAAGTATCCTAAAGTTGGAATTTTTGATTATTATGGGCCAAATAGATTTTTGCCAGCTAGAGATTTTTTTTCATTTAATGCTCAAAGTTTAAGTTGGAATCAAGAGAAAAATAATAGAATATTACCACAGACACAAATTGAACAGAAAGGGAATATTTTAAAAGACTATTTGTATGCATTGTTTCACAAAGAAATACAATGGTTCCAAGACCAATCAGCTTTTAAAAATAAAAGTGGGACAATTGATATTGGTGAAATGCCATATGCTTTTGAAGGTATTAATAATATTTTAAAAAAACTACTACCACATTTAACATTTTCAAGGGTATTTATTCCCCATGAAATGGGGGGAACTATTGAGTTTTTATTTAAAGTAAATAATGAGATTGAAGTAGAGTTGGATCAGTTGAGTTCAGGAGAAAAGGCCATATTATACTTATTTTTTGAACTAGAACGAATGAATTTATGTAATTCGATTATTTTTTTAGACGAGCCAGAAGTACATGTTCATCAAAGTGCACAGGCAAATATATTGCCTTTTTTAAAGGACTTCACTGGAAAAAATAACAATCAAGTATTTGTTGTATCACATAGTACCGCAATTTTATCATCTGCGGATGAAGGAGATTTATATCGAGTTGATTCTTTTAAAAATGAAAAAAGTAATCAACTTGTACAAATAAAGAGCAAACAGGCTAGGGCTGGAGTTTTAAAATCATTAGTAGGAACATTAGGTACATATACCGCTAGTGATACCTTTGTTTTTTTAGAAGGAGAGCGGGGCGATAAAAGTTTTGATAAAGGTATTTTAGAAATATTGTTCCCAGAACTAAAAAAGAAACTGACATTTATTCCATGTGAAAATTGTAGTGTAGTAAATGATGTTAGTGAGAAAATAATGGAAATACTTAATGAGGATATCCCTTTTGGGAAATTCTTCGGCATAAGAGATAGAGATCGATTAGATGACGCGGAAATTCAGAAATTAAAAGAATCAACACCAAATCTAAATATTTGGCCATATTATTCAATAGAAAACTTTTTAATGGATCCGGCAGTTTGGATGATAGCAGTAAATTGGTTTAAAACTGAAAAAACGGCAATATCTGAAAAAGATGTCTCCGCTATTTTTTTGGAAATCGGTATAGGAATGAAAGAATCTGAAATAGATTTGCGCAGAAGTCAATATTTACTAAAAAAAATGACGAAAAAGGACTTTAGAAATTCGAGAGGATGTTCTGTTGAAAAAAAATTAGAGGATTTGAGTCGGCAGTCTTTAGCGTTGAAAGATGAGCTAGCAGATATTACAGAAAAATTTACAAAAGAAGTCGAATCAGAATTAGCCAACGGGGATTTTTTGAAATATTTTAGAGGACATGATTTGATTAAAAGTGCCAAAAATAAATTTTCGCTTTCATTACCCGATGTTGAGCTCGGAAATTTTTTGGCGAAAACTATGCAGAAAGAAAATAAGATACCGTTTACACTATCGGAAATAATAAATAATATTAGCTCGTAGTGGATCGATCCGCTAATGGATGTGTGGGATTTAAAGTGATATCGATATCATGAAATGTCTTTTCTACGCAGTATATGATGAAGGAAACTTAATTCTAGTAGATTCCTAAAAGAACCATTTAGCATCTGTTTAATTCTGACGTACAGCAGACAAAACACCTGCAAATCCTTTATAAAATAGGTGTCCGCAGTTCTCGAAACGTTAATATCTTCAGCTTCGGCTGGGAATTACAAACCCCGCAAACTCAGTGTTTGCGGGGTTTTCGTTTAGTTCAGTTTCCGGTTAAAACCGGATAAGTTTTATTTTACTGCTGACAAACAGCATGGATACTGGTGCGGAAAGTTGTGAACAGATCTCGAAATCAAGCAGTTTGTTTTTATATAGGTTGCTTTGATTTTAATGCTATGATACAATTGGTTATAAATTTACAGGCAATAGTATAATGGAATATGTAAGTTTTCTAGGGTTCCGCAGCTTGTAACTGGCAGGTCCGAGAGAAAACACACAGTGAAAACTCTGTGTACACGGAGGGATAAAAGCCTGGGAGATATGTAACAATATCTCTCAGGCTTTATATTTTTAGGAGGTATAGATATGGATTTACAACTTTTATCGGGGCGGTTTTCTGTTTGTAAAGTCACAAAAATTACAGCCGAAATGATGGAACAGCCATTTTCGTTTTCATCAGTTACAGATGAAGAATGTTCGTTAATTTGCCGAACGGAAAATGTTCCCAAGGATTGTTTGCTGCGGGAAGATGACTGGTGTTGTTTTCGGATTGCAGAGGATGCATCTTTTCAGAAATATGGTATGATTTCTTTTCTTGCCAAAGTGATAGCGTCGCAAAAGACCGCGACCTTGGTTGTGGGAACCTATGACACGGATTATTTATTTGTGAAGGAGGACAAATTTGTCCAGGTGAAACAGCAGCTGTTGGAAGAAGGCTGCCGCTTTATATAAATACAGAGAGGGATTATAAGTGGTAAATAAAAACTCGACAAGTCAGTTCTTTGGATAAAACGCTACAAGGATAAATCTGTAAAAAATGTAATTTCAAAGAGAAATCAAAGAAATAACGGGTAAAGTTTAAGCTGCATCCCTGTTTAAACTGACAGTTCTTTTGTCAGTAAAAACGCCGCCAATACCTCTTTACAGTATTGGCGGCGTTTTCTTTTTTGTTTTTTCTGGCTCGAATTATTCTGCCAGATCGGTAGTTCTTTGTTCCCAAAGCTCGGCAGCGACGGCAATATCCTTCATTGTCAAACCGGTGCCGATCAAGTAGGAACTGTAATCTGCGCCCTGATAACGGAAATGATTATGCAGCAATTCCCCGATGAATTCCTCGCTGGGTCCATTTAATCTGTTTTCGGCAAAGACTTTTTCTGCGATTTGAATAACTTTTTCTGCAGGTGATAAATCCGTCATAAAAATGCCTCCTTTGGCCGGCTGTTTTGTGCCGGTTACCGTAAATTTACTTTTATTATATACTATCTGGTTCACATAGCCAACAGAATTTTCAGAAATTTTATGCTTTACCAATACTCTTTAAATAGAAGTGACGGAGGTTTTGTCCGAAAAAAATACTGCGGCGAAAATAAAAACATGGAGTTGCCAGAGTTTTTACTTTCGCCGCAGTATAAAGTGAAGCTGTTAAAAGATACTTTCAAATCCGATGATGTTTTCCATGGTGCTGATCCTGGCTACACGGTCAACGACGAGAGAAAAGGTAAAACGTGCCTGCTGCTTGCGATCCAGCGAGCAGTTGGCGGCAAGGATAAAGTCCATCTGATCATCCGGGCTTGCTTCCTTATCCGTGCCGCCAGTATCCTGATAGATTTTTAGCAGGCGGTCAATGGCATCATATAGTTCTTCCCGGGTACGTTCGATTTCACTTTTTATTTCTTCTGTAGTCATCATTTGAAAGGCTCCTTGTCATCAGTGTTTTTTGTTGGGGTTATAGATTTTGTCCTGTTTTATTATATTTTATCGGAAGAAAATCAGCAATGTTTTTTCGGTGCAATATCTATATGCATAGCGAATAATCTCTGGACGGCAGACACCAGACACCAGACTGCAGGGACAGCAGGATTTGCCGCTGTTTTGTCGAAGGAGTAAAGACAAGATCGACACATGTTCGTTGTTTTGCCGTCAGGGAAAGACACTGCCTGTTATGGCGCGGAAAATGGTGCCTTAGAGAAAGTTGCAGATGAGGAGGATGACTGTATGACCAATCGAACATATGCCAGCAAGATCATGGGGGCATATTTGGTGTTTGGAATCCTGTGGATACTTCTTTCCGATACGTTTGTCGGAAGTCTTGATCTGGATGTAAAGACAGTTGTCCTCATCAGCGTGATTAAGGGCTGGGCTTATGTCGGGTTGTCAGCCCTGCTGATCTACCTCTTAGCGGCTTACTATATCGGCAAGATTGCTCGGGTGAATGAAAGCCTTCAGGACAGTTACGAAAAACTGGCGGCGACACATCAACAGCTGTCGGGAACCAAGGAAGAGCTGCAGCAAAATTTTTTTAAGTTGCAGCAGTCGTATGACCAGATTCATGCCCAAAACATGATGCTGTCAAGTGTGCAGGAAACAGCGCAGGGACTTTTAAATCAGCTAAATCTCGATGTGCTGCTGCATAAAATATTGCAGAGTGCAACGGAAATGGGCAAGACCCCGCATGCCTTGCTGAATCTGCTTGATGAGCAGACGGCAACGTTTAGCCGTAAGGCCGGTCTCGGCATGTTTGCCAATAAGGTGCAGGAGCTCGAACTGGAGGTCGGGGCGCAGTCTAGGCTTGTCTATGAAAGTGGGATGACGAGCATCTTGCCGGATTATTCTCGCTGGGAAAAGCGGACTCCGGACAGATATCTCGACATCGTTCGGGCCAGCATTCAAGTACCGCTGAAGATCAATAAAAATATTGTGGGCACCTTGGGCCTCTTTTATACGGACCCGGCTCGTCAGATCTGCGATGCGGATGCACAGATGCTCGAACGCTTTGGCTCATTGGCGGCCATGGCGATTCAAAATGCCAAACTGCATATGCAGCTGCAGCAGGAACTCGAAGAGCATACGAGAAAAGAAGAGACTATCCGGGCGATTTTTAATGCGGCTAACGATGCAATTTTCGTTTGCGAAGCAGAATCGCTGGAGCTTTTAAGCTGTAACTACAAGGCAGAGGCAATGCTCGGCCATTCCCTGAAAGAGATGCAGCAGCTGGGCATAAAAGAAATTGATGCCCGCTATTACGGCGGCAAACTGCTGCCGGCTGTCGCGTCGCTACCGGCGGGTGGAAGATCCTCCCTGGTAGAAATCGCCGGCGTGAACCGAAGCGGGGACCCACTGATGATCGAATCCAATCATAACAAGGTAATGCTCGGCGGCAGGCTTTGTTTGATTGCGGCTTTGCGCGACATTTCAGCGCGCAAGCGGGCGGAGGCCGAACTGGCCCGTACGCAGGAATATAAGCTGGCACTCCTGCGCAGTCTGCCGGATCTGATGGTGCGGTTTGATGCTTCCGGCTGTTTTATCGATTACAATCAGCCGGATAATTTCGAACTCTATATGCCGCCGGAAGCTTTTCTTGGCAAACACATTACGGAGGTTTTCCCGGCCGATATTTCGCAGAAAGTACTGCAGTGTATCGGGCAGCTGCTTGAAGGCAGCGACGCCAGCCGGGTGCTGAAGATCGACTACCGCCTGGTGCAGAATGAAGCAGCCCTTGATTTTGAGGCCCGCTTTGTCAAATGCGGCGCGGATGAGGTGCTGGCGATCATCCGCGATATTACCCAGCAAAAGCAGACGATGCAGCAGCTGGAATTCCTCGGCCTGTATGACCGCCTGACACAAGTGTATAACCGCAATTACTTTGAAGAGCGGGCTATGACAATCAGCAGCAAGGGAGCGGGCATTGTCGTCTGTGACCTTGACGGACTCAAGCTGATCAACGATACGATGGGACATAAGGCCGGGGATG